>DAOVNC010000280.1 GCA_030630445.1 Kiritimatiellales bacterium
CGGGCGACATCGTGTTACTGCACGTCTGCTGCCACAACCCCACCGGCGTCGACCTCTCGGGCGCGCAATGGGAGCAGGTTGTCGCCGTGGCGAAATCCAAGGGCTGGACGCCGTTCCTCGACTTTGCCTACCAGGGCTTTGGCGATGGAATCGAAGAAGACCGCAGCGCGGTTGAAAAGTTTGCCGCCGCCGGGATCGACCTCTTTATCGCCAGCTCGTTCTCCAAGAACTTTGGGCTCTACAACGAGCGCACCGGTGCGCTGACTCTCGTCTGCCCGACGCCCGAAGAAGCGGCCGTGGCCATGAGCCATCTCAAGAAAACCATCCGCGTCAACTATTCCAATCCACCGGCGCACGGCGGTTTTGCGGCCAGCACCGTGCTCAACGATGCCGCGCTCTACGACCAGTGGGTTGAAGAGGTCGCCGAAATGCGCGTGCGCATCGTCGAAATGCGCACGGCGCTCGTCGACGGCCTCGCCGCGCGCGGGGTCGAAGGCGACTTTTCGTTCATCAAGCGCCAGCGCGGCATGTTCTCTTTCAGCGGGCTGACCGACGATATCGTCGCATGGCTCCGCGAAAACAAGAGCATCTATGTGGTTGGCGGCGGCCGCATCAACCTCGCCGGCCTCACCTCCGGCAACATCGACTATGTTTGCGACTCCATTGCCGAAGCCCTGAAGGCTTGAGCAGTTAGTTGACGGTTGATAACCCCCGGTGAACAAGGTGGATCAAAGGGACCGGTCTGTAGATATAAGAATCCGGAGGCAGGAGAGATGAGTTTGAATTTTTGGCGCCGGGCGATTTGGGTGTGTGTGTGTAGCGGTACGGTTTTGATGTGCAGTTGCGCGTCGCCGCCCGCACCCAGCCCCAGCCCTTTTGGTGAAACCAAGGCCCAGCACGATGCCCGCATGGGATGGTGGCGCGAGGCGCGCTTCGGTATGTTTATCCACTGGGGGCTCTATGCCGAGCACGGCAACGAACTCAATGGCCGCCGTGGCGGGCGGTACTCCGAATGGCTCGTTCAGGGCATACCCAACGAGGAATACGAGAAGCTTGTCGACCGCTTTAACCCCACCGAATTCGATGCCGATGCCATTGTGCGCCTTGCCCAGCAGGCTGGCATGAAATACATCGTCATCACGACCAAGCACCACGAGGGGTTCTCGATGTGGAACTCGGAATCGAACCCCTACAATGTGATGGCCACCCCTTGGCGGCGCGATGCCATGAAGGAGATGGCCGAGGCCTGCCGCCGCCACGACATGCGCCTGGGCTGGTATTATTCCGTCCTCGACTGGCACCACCCCGACTATCTCCCCCGCCGCAAGGTCGACCAGCGTTCCGTCGAAGGCGCGGACTACAACCGCTATGTCGAGTTCATGAAAGCCCAGCTCACCGAGCTGCTCACAAGCTATGGCGACATCGCCGTTGTCTGGTTCGATGGCGACTGGGAAAAAGGGCCGGAGCAACACCGTTCGCGCGAGATCGTCGATCTGATCCACGCGCTCCAGCCCCGGACGATTGTCAACAACCGCATTGGCCTGCCGATGGACTACGACACCCCGGAACAGCGGATTCCCGAAGACGACATTCCGCAGCGCGACTGGGAAACCTGCATGACGATCAACAGCTCCTGGGGGTACAACAAATTTGCGCAGGACTGGAAGCCGTCTGCTGAGCTGATCCGCCACTTGGCCGATATCGCTTCCAAAGGGGGCAATTTCCTGCTCAACATTGGCCCCGACGGCAAGGGCCGCGTCACCCCGCAGGATACCGAGCGCCTGCGGGTGATCGGAAAATGGATGGAGGTCAACGGCGAATCGATCCACGGCACTGGGGCCACCGTGTTCCGTTCCAGCGCCTCGACGCCTTGGGGGCGCTGCACGGTCAAGAAGCTGGAGGGCAATCGCACCCGGCTCTATCTGCATGTTTTCGACTGGCCGAAGGATGGCAAGCTGGTCGTCCCCGAACTGGGCAACACCCCGGCCCGCACCTCCCTTCTGAGCGCTCCCGGTTCCGCCTTGGAAGCAACCGCGGGGAACGACGGCGTCGTGATCCAGGTTCCACAGGCGCAACCCGATCCGGCCAACTCGGTCGTGGTGCTGGAGTTTGAAGATCCCGTGGCGACCTATCACGCGCCGCAATTCGATGCGCCCGCCTCCGAGATGATCGGCCCGATGGATATTGCGCTGTTCACCCCCTGCGATCAGCTGGAAATCCACTACACCCTCGACGGGAGCCAACCAACCAGCACCTCGCCGCTGTATGCCAAGCCGTTGCGGTTGACGGATACGACGACGATCAAGGCCCGTTCTTTCTATCAGGCCCGCGCTGTTTCGGAGGTTGTTGCATCAATGTATTCCCGCGTTGCCCCCCGTCCGGCGGAGGGGATTGAAGCCCCCCGTCCGGGACTGGAATACCAGTACGTTGAAAAGGACTTTAAAACCGTAGCCGAGCTGGAGGCCTATTTGGCTTCGGATGCCCCGCGCACCACGGGCAAGGTGGCAAGCTTCGACCTCGGCTCCCGCGAGCGCGATGAGAATTTCGGCATGGTCTTCAGCGGCCTGATCCGCATTCCAAAAGACGGGGTCTACCGCTTCGAAATGACCTGCGACGACGGCGCGCAACTTTGGGTTGGCGACAAGCTGGTTGCCGATGGCGACGGGCTGCATGGCCCCGAGGCCTTCTCCGGCACCGTTGCGCTATCCAAAGGCCTGCAACCCCTTCGCTTGGTCTACTTCAACGGTTCCGGCGGAAGATTCCTGGAGGCAAAATGGGCCCTCGCCGGGCGCCCTTTGGCTCCGGTGGAAGACCAATCCCTAGCCCTTGCCGAATAGAACAAAACGGCGGTGACCTTGTCGTGCGCGACTTTTGTGGCAAAACCTAAAACAGCTTCTTGAGCAGGCCCTTGGCTTTGTCTTCGGTGGAGTCGCCTTCTTCGCCGCCGAGGAGTTTGTCGAGTTCTTCGCCAGCTTGCTTCTTGGCTTCGTCCTTGGCTTTGTCGATCTCTTTGTTGGCGCGTTTGGAGAGTTCCTTTTTGCCGGCCGCGACGAGGGCTTGCTTCATGCTGGCGGTGAGCTTGTCGTAGTCGATGTTGACGCGCGGCGAGAGCAGGGAGCCGCCGAGCGAGCCATCGATTTCAAGCTTTCCCATGGAGCTGAGGACTTCGGTGGCGGTTTTGGCATCCATGCCCATGATGGTCTGTCCGTCTTCGACATCGGCCTTGAGGTTCCGGACGAGGAGGGTGAAGGGCAGGGCCAATTCGTCGGCGGAGAAGGTACCGTTGGCTTTGATGTCGACCTTGCCGTCGCTGATGTTGACGGGGAAGGAGTCGGAGGTTTCGAGGGTGTCGCCGAGGGCGATGCCCGTGAGGTTGACGGCGAACTCGTGCTGGGCGGCGGGGTCGTCGAAGTGCAGGACGATTTTGGCGGAGGGCTTGCTCCCCCCGACGGGCGTCATGGCGAGGGTGGTGGGCTGGCCGTTGAGTTCGGGGTGGCTGGAGAGTTCCGATCCCATAATGATTTGCGGGGGGCGGCCATCGCCGAGCTGGATATCCTGAATGGATATCCGGTGGATGGTCCATGCGGGACGGTCGGCGACGAGGTCGGCGGCAGCTTTGAGGTAGCCGAGTTTTTTGGCATCGGCTACTGCGGCTTCCTTGGTGGCTTTGGGCTTTTCGCCTTTTTGGATGGCTTCGGCGTTGGCCTTGCGTTTCTTTAGGTATTCATAGGCTTTTCCACCATGATTTTTCCAGGTTTGGGCTTTGGCGAAATAGTCTTCGAGCGACTTGCCGGGCTGCCCTTCCTTGGCGGCCTCTTTGGCTTTGTCCCTTTTTTTGCCGGCCTTGGCGTAGACCGCGCCGGGTTTGTCGCGAAGGGTGTTGCGCTTGAGGGTGGCCCCGGCAAGGTGGTCGATGGTGTAGGTTTGGCGGAGCAGGTCGCCGACGCTGATGTCGGCGGCGAGGGTTTTAAGTTGCACGAGGTTGTGGGAGGGTTTGTCGGGGTCGGTGATTTGCAGGTTTTCGATTTCGAGTTTTCCGCCCGCGAGCGAGAGGTGTGCCTTTTCGATATTCACTTCGGCGCCGGTGTTGGCGGCGATGGCGGATTGGATGCCTTTTTTCACGGCGATGTCGAGCAGGAGGAATTCAAGCAAGAGGCCGATGATGAGCACGCTGCCGACGAGGATGAGGCCGGACTTGCGCAGCAGGGGGGATTCTTTGGCGAGCACGTCGGCGGTGGAAATCTTCTGCTTGCCGAAGACGAGCCACATGAGGAGTTTGGAGAATTTGTTCCCGGCCACCTTGCCGACCTTGTCGTGTTCGCCGGCCCGGACCATTTGTTCGCGGATCTTGGTGACGGTGGTGTCCATGAATTTTCCGAAGGCGATGCCGATGATGATCGCGTAGGGGAGGCTTCCGACCATGGCGTAGACGTCGAGGTTCATCAGGGCGGTGACGGGCGCGTTGGCGAGCGTGGTGAAGAGGCCTTCGAGGCCCAAGCTGTGAATGATGAAGTAGCCGGTATGGAAACTGACGACGGAGAGCGCGAGGCAAAGGACCTTGCCAACCAGCACGCCGAGCAGGGTAAAGCCGACGTTGGCGTTGAGCAGCAACGTGACCAGAATGGCGAGCGCGAGTGTAAGGCCGGCCACGGGGTTGAAGCCGATGAGCACGCCGCAGAGCGCGCCAAGAAAGATTTCCTTCTTGCCTGCGCCGCCGCGCAGCATTTTACCGATTTTCCGTACGATCTTGAATGTCAGCATTTTTATTCTCCTCTAGGATTTGTTCGGACAGGGTAATGTCTTATCCGTGTTCCGGTCAATGGGAGATCATGCCCGAATCAGGGGAGTATCTAGTTCTTTCGGGTTGTGCAACTTGCGCAACGCGGTGTCGGAAGCGCGGCCTCCGGTATTGCACCATACAAAAGCGGAGGTCGCATGGCTTGACACCTCCGGTTTTGTTTGATACAAAAGCGGATATGAACCCGTTCAAGATAGATGGCATAGTCGGTGGGGTGGATTA
>DAOVNC010000096.1 GCA_030630445.1 Kiritimatiellales bacterium
TATTTCATCTGAATCGATGTGTTCAAAGATTCTTTCAAGATCATGCTCCTTGAGGGCTTTAAGAGCTTCCTCTTTTGATACTTCAGAGCCTTTGGTCATTTGTTCAACAAGGGATTCGTAGGCGGAATTGTTGCTTTTGGATTTCATATTATTTGGGGTTCGATGGATAAATTGAAAAATATTTTTGAGCTTGGGCTTTACGGTTTTTGGCTAAGCCACGATAATGTTTAAAAAGCATTTCTGAGCCGCTATGCCCAAGCTCTAGTGTTGTTTTGTCGATGGATTCATGGAGGGCTAAGTGATAGGTGGCGAAACTATGCCGTGCGCCGTCCTGAATCCATTTGTCGTAACCAGTAGCGGCAAATACTTCTTTGCGCCAGCGTTTAAGAGAAGATTCAGAGTGAGGGAAAACTTTTCCTGTTTTGTTTGGGTGAGATTCAAGCCATGTTTTTAGGTTGTCGGTAATGTGAACGATTCGGGCATCGTGCGTTTTGCTGACCTCCGATCGTATGCGGATTTCGTTGAGTTCAAGATCTATGTCGTTCCATTCCAAGCCTTCAACTTCCTTCGGGCGAATTCCTGCAAAGAAACCAATGGCAAGGTACAAAACTATTTCCGGCTGAGCTTTTGATTCTTCCGCTGCGGCCTGCTCAATGGCTGTTATTAAAATCTTCTTGGTTTCCGTTGGTGTCCATATCTCGGGAGTTTCCTTCGGGACCTTAACCTTCCTCATTTTTGGAATGGGACTGTATTCAATATATTCGTTTTGAACCATCCAGTTGAAAAACACCCCAAAAATACGTTTAAAATTATTTCGATACAGCGGCTTAAAGCTTTGGGCGTCTAGCCATGCATCGAGGTCTTGGGCAGTAATACTGAAGGCGGGCATGTAACCGAAGTCCGAGCACAGACGGGCAAGCTTGGCGCGGGTGTCCTGCAAGGTTCTTACTCGCAATCCTCTAGCCTCCATATCTGCAAGGTAGGTGCTTGCCAGTTCCTTTAAGATGGAATCCTTTTCTGCCTGTTGATTGTACTTTAAATAAAACCGTGCGGCATCAATTAGCGTTGCATTGGTTGCATCAAGGATTTTGAGCGATTCTATAGCCTGTAGGCGTTGCTTGTCGGATAAATCTAGTGCCTGAAGCCCTCTGTTCTTTTTGGCTACCGCCTGTTCGTCGGCATAAATTCTCGCATCATCGGCGGTTTTGAATGCTTTTCGTATGTGCTTTCCACTAGCGCGGCCAAGGTCTACTTGATACATTCTCCCTGCTTTGCGTTCATAAAGCCGGATTCTGAAGCCGGAACGGATCTCGTATCCATCCCGTTTGAAAGTTGGTTTTGGGTTTGCACTCATAATGCAAAATAACGCATAAAAGGCGCGCTTCGTCAATAGTTAGTTGCATTATAGTTGCATCAAAATTATTTTTTGAATTGGAATATATGTCGCAAGTCGTTTGTTACAAACTAAATGCCCCGGTAGCTCAGCTGGATAGAGCAACGGACTTCTAATCCGTAGGTCCCAGGTTCGAATCCTGGCCGGGGCGCCATTTTTAGTGGAGAGCGACAGGGCCAACAGGAGGCGGTTCCCCGCCTTGAGCCAAAAAGAGCATGATCTGGCTTCCAAATTCCCGATTATCCGCTATTCCATTGTTCCAGTCTTCGAGAGGGAATCCATGAACTACGTTTTGCAGGTTTTGTTCATTCTGGCGCTGATGACGGTCGGGTACGTCGCGCGCAAGCGCGGGGTGGTGAGCGCGGTAGGCACGAGCGAGATGGTGCGGGTGCTGATTGCAGTGATCTACCCGTGCCTGATCTTTTCGTCGATCACGCGGTTGGATGCGGCCGAACTGGCGGCAAACTGGATCATGCCGGGGATGGCGCTGGCGATTGCGGGGACGGGCCTGCTGCTCGGACTGGTTGCGCTACGCTGCATGAAGGGGGTGGATCGGCAAAGAGCCAGTGCGTTCCTTTTCCAGAATACAATCAACAACTACCTGTTCCTCCCGCTGCCGATGGTGATGCTGCTTTGGGGGTCGCAGGGGGTCGCGCTGCTGGTCTTCGCCTCGGTGGGCTTCGAGCTGACGGTGTGGACGGTGGGCGTTTTCCTGTTCAACCGGTCGAACAAGCTTTCGGATGGCATCCGGATGATGTTTGGCCCGCCGCTGATTACGCTGATCTTTTCGGTTTGCTGGGTGTGCGTGCGCGACCTGCTGTGCCCGGAGCTGGCCGCCTCCGGATTTTTTTCCGCCCTTGCGGGCCGCCTGCTGGAGCTGTTCTATTTTGGCACGGAGACGGTCGGGAAAGCGACGATAGCGGTTTCAATGATCGTTTCGGGAAGTCGGATAGCGGCGATGGATGTGCGGGCGGCGTTCGACAAGCATGTATGGATTGTTTCGGCGTTGCGGTTGGTGGTTACGCCCGTGATTTTCATCCTGTTGCTGAAGCAGGTTCCGATGGATGAGACGGCCTATGGCATTCTGGCGGTGGTGGCCGTAATGCCGGCGGCGGTGGCCAGCCTGATATTCAGCGAGCGGTTTGGCGGCGATTCGGATTTTATCGCCACCACCCTGCTGGTGACCCATCTCGGTGCCATTGTGACGATTCCGCTGCTGCTGGCGTGGGCTTTGTAGACCGCCTACCCTATGGCTGGCTTTCTACAGCGCCATCAGCGCGGCACAGCCGCCGAGGCCCAGGCCGAAGAGAAGCATGATGCCGAAGATGACGGCATAGAGCAGCAGCACGGCAGGGATGGCGGCGAGCAGCAGTTTTAGGATGATGATGATCATCCGTCCGAAGGGAATGTCGATGTCGGTCAGGGTGATGCGGTTGTCGTTCATGGGGGTCTCCTTTTTGAAACTTGGAGGAATGGTAGCGACTGGATGGAAGCTACGCCATTACAAATATTTCCATCGATTGGAATACGGAATCCCTCATCACTCCTCAATCGTCACGTATCACGAACCTACGGTTGTAATTTGTTGCGGGTTTGGTAGCTTGGCCGGATGAAACCGCATGCCTCTTTCGATCTCCTGCTCTCGCTACCGCCGAACATGTGCGGCCATCTTTCCGACTGCGAACCGCGTGTTGCGGCCAACAGCTTCGCGACGTTCGATCCGCCTGGGCAGCAGCTGGGTTCGGGCGGCGGCACGGCCTATGTGCTGGAGCAGGCCTGGCGCAATTCCGGCGAGGCGTCCTTTTCCCAATGGCTGGAAAAGAGCGGAAAGCTGGTCATCCACGGCGGCGGCGAAAGCCGCCGATTGCCGCCCTATGCCGCGCCGGGCAAACTGTTTATCCCGATACCGGTTTTCCGGTGGTCGCTCGGGCAGCGGCTCGACCAGACCCTGCTTGACCTGGCGGAGCCGACCCTGCAGGAGTTGGCGCAGGCGGCTTCCGCATCCTCGCGGGTGATGGTTGCGAGCGGCGATGTGCTGGTGCGGCTCGAAGGCGGGCCGCCGCCGATTCCCGAGGCGGATGTCGTTTTCTTCGGACTCTGGGTGAAACCCGAAGAAGCGCAGAATTTCGGTGTCATGTTTTGCGACCGCCATGAACCGGAAAAGCTGGTGACCTTCCTGCAAAAACCAACGCCCGACACGATCCGCGAAAAATCGCGCAACGACGTTTTTTTGGTCGATGTCGGCATCTGGATACTGAGCGAACGGGCGGTGGATTGCCTGATGAAAAAATCGGGATGGGATGCCGGACAGCAGTCGTTCGTCCGCGACGTGCCGGATACCTACGACCTGTATGGAAGCTGGGCACTGAACCTTGGCTCCAACCCGGTTGATTCCGACCCGGAGGTCGGGGCGCTGACGACGGCGGTGGTGCCGCTCCCCAATGCGGGGTTCTACCACTTTGGCACCTGCGGCGACATGGTGCAGTCGCTCTACGAACTGCAAAACGTGGAGGCCGACCAAACCAAGCTGGGCGCTGTTCCGACGATGGCGCAGCCGCGCCAGTTTGTGCAGAACGCGGTATTCCAGGCTCCGCTGAGACGCGGGGAAAACCATTCGCTGTGGGTGGACAACAGCCACATCCCCGCTACGTGGAAAATTGCCGCGGAAAACATCCTGACGGGCGTACCGGAAAATAATTGGGCCCTCGAACTTGAAGATGGTGTTTGTCTGGATTTTGTGCCCGTCGGGGACAAATGCGGTTTGCGCATCTATGGCTATTCAGATGCCTTCCGCGGAGCAGTGGGCGATTCCGACACCCGCTGGATCAACCGCTCCCTTTCCCAATGGCTGGAAAAGCGCGGGCTGGACCTGGAGTCTGCCGGAATTGATCCGCAGACCGATTTGCAGCTGGCGGCACTTTTTCCCGTGCTGGAGGATTTCGACCCCGCCTTCGTAAAATGGATGTTTGCCGCCGAGCCGGAAGATTCCGGCGAGTGGCGCCACCTGTGGCTGGAGTCGGAGCGCATGTCCGCCCGGCAGCTTAGCCAGCAGGCCAACCTGTGCCGGATCCATGAACAGCGCAGCACGCTGCGTCGGCTGGCATTGCCGGCGATGGCCAAAAATGCCGAGCATAGCGTATTCTACAAGCTCGACCTCGAAGCCACCGCCGATCTCTATGCCGACACCCCGTACGACCTTCCGGAGGCGCTGGAGGTTGCCGGCCTGCGGAACCCGCTGATGGCCCTGCACGACCGCATGTTCCGCGCCGCCGTATGCCGCCGACGGAACGACGAGACCTGGCAGGCCCGCGAAAAGGAGGCCTTCCAGATTCTGCGCGACCTGATTGTGGCCCGCTACAAACAAAATCCCGTCGAGCCTGCCTGCACCCTTTTGGATGACCAAATTGTCTGGGGCCGCTGCCCGGTGCGGCTCGACTTTGCCGGGGGCTGGGCGGATACGCCACCCTACTGTCTGGAGCATGGAGGTGCCGTTTTGAACATTGCGGTGGAGCTCAACGGCCAGCCGCCCATTCAGGTGTTTGCCCGCAAGACGATGGAACCGGTGCTCACGATCCGGTCGATCGACCTTGGACTGGTCGAGCAACTGCATAGCTACGAAGATGTCCGCGCCTACGACAAACTCGGTAGCGGCTTCACGCTCGCCCGCGCCGCCTTTGCTCTGGCCGGGTTCCATCCCGATTTCAATGGAGGGGCATTCCAAACCCTGGAAGAACAACTCAAGGCCATGGGCGGCGGGGTGGAAATTTCGATGCTCGCCGCCATTCCGAAAGGATCGGGCCTCGGCACCAGCAGTATCCTCGCCGCCACCATTCTCGGGGTGTTGTCCGACTTTGCCGGGCTGAACTGGAGCCGGGAGGAAGTCGCCCGCCGCACCCTTGCGCTGGAGCAGATGCTCACCAGCGGCGGCGGCTGGCAGGACCAGGTTGGCGGGGTGTTCCCTGGCATCAAACTGGTGCAAACCGTGCCTGGCCTTGAGCAGGTTCCCGTCGTGCGCTGGCTGCCCAACCGCTTTTTCAAAGGCCCGGAAAAAGCCCGCATGCTGCTCTACTATACGGGCATCACCCGCGTGGCCCGCGATATTCTCGGCGAAATTGTCCGCGGCATTTTCCTCAACTCGCAGGCGCGGCTCGATACCGTCGATGCCATTGCGGCCACCGCCGAAACCTGCCACGACGCCATCCAGCGCAACGACTTCGACGCCTTTACCGAGGCCGTCGACCGCAGCTGGCAGCTCAACAACGAACTCGACCCCGGAACCAACACGCCGGAGGTACAGCGGATTCTCGACGATGCGGGGGCGGACCTTGCCGCCGCCAAACTGCTTGGCGCAGGAGGCGGGGGCTACCTCTTCATGGTTGCGCGGGATGCCGGTGCGGCGGAACGGATCAGGCAGAAGCTGGAAGACCACCCGACCAACAGCGGCGCGCGCTTCGTCGATTTCAGCCTCTCCGAAACCGGACTGCAGATTACGCGGAGCTGATTCATGCGTAGACAATATCGTCTTCAGTAAATCCTCAGACCCGGAGAAATGGATGTCGAAATTCTCTACGCTGATCCTGTTGTTGGTTGCGCTCCATATTTATGCCGCAGAGCCAAACTATGCCTTGGAGTTCAACGGCCATGATGCGCAAGTCGATATCTCGATGAAGCCCCTGCTCAAGGAGTGGACCATCTCAGCGTGGATTCACAAAGAGGGCGCGTGGGCTGATGACGAGGTCATTGTTGGCAATGGCTGGGTGACGGTGCAGGAATGGGAGGATTACCCACTGCATGTCCATAAGGGCAAACTCTGCTGTTACCGTAGCGGTCTTTTTGCGCCGGAGGAAATGCCGCAGGGCTGGCATCAGATCGCTTCCAGCTGGGACGGGAAAAAGGCCCGCCTCTTCATCGACGGCAAACAAGTGGCCGAAAAAGAGGGTGGCCGCCCGACTTGCCCTTCCTTTGTCGGGTCGGACGACGGAAAAGAATATTTCACAGGAAGAATCGACGAGCTGCGCATCTGGAACAAGGCGCTGGCTGTCGACCAACTCAGCCAGTGGATGAACAAGCCGGTAACTTCCGCTCATCCGGACTATGCTTCTCTTGTCGCTTATTATCGCTTTGATGATCGGGCGCTCGATGCCACGGACTACAAGGGGATCCACAAAGGGGACATCAAGCAGCATTACAAGAGTGCGAGCGATGGTGGAGGCCCCATGTATGTTGCCAATAGCAACCGGTCCTTCAAAATTCCCGAGATCAAGATGAAGCTCTTGCAGGCACAGCAGCTACAGACTTCCTTTCCCCTGCGTGCCGGTCAGAAGAAGGTCGAAATTCTCAAGCTTAAAATCAATTGCGAGGGTTCGCAGCAGCCCTTGACTGTAGATCATCTCCAGCTCGATCTTTCCGGCTGCAGCGATCTCGCCGATGTCGAACGGGTTCGTCTCTTTGCCCTTGGCGCCAATGCCGAACTTGCATCCGGCAAGGAACTCATTGCCGGCGGTCTCAAGCCGCAACGCAAGATGGGCATCGCTTGCGGGCAGCAATTGCAACCGGGAATAAACTACATTGCGGTTTGTTTCGACCTCAAACCTTCTGCCAAGGCTGGCAATGCCATCGATGCCTTTTGTTACGGACTGGAACTCAATGGGGAAACGATTGCTGCTAGTCTTCGGGAAAAACCGGCCCCGCATCGGGTTTTGCCAAAAGCGCGCAATGTCAATGAACTCAAGGTGCTTAACTGGAACATCTGGCACGGTGGCATCGAGAAGGGCAGAGACATCGGTCCTGTTCAGGTGGCGGATATCATCCGCGCTTGCGATGCCGATGTGGTCGCCATGGTCGAAACCTATGGTTCCGGCAAACGCATTGCCGACCTGCTTGGCTTCCACTTCTACGAACCCTACAAGGGTTCCAACCTGTCCATTCTCTCGCGTCACCCGATTCTACAGACCTATAAATCCGCCAAAGGTGATTTTTACAGCACGGGTGCCAAGGTCGAATTACCTAATGGCCGCGAAGCTCTGATCTGGGTCATCTGGATCCGCTACTGGGGGCCGGACTATGTTCTGCAACAGTATTCGAAGGCATATTCCGCCCATGACTGGATCAAAGGCGACGAGGAAGCCGCCGATGCCGACCTCAAGGAAATTCTCGAAAAGGACATTGCCAAGCATCACGATGGCAAAATGCCGCTGATCTTTGCCGGCGACTTCAATTCCTGCTCTCATGTCGACATGACCTCCCGGGCGGCCAAAGCTGGCCTGCATAATGGCTGGGTAGTCGACCTGCCGGTGCACAAGCAGATGTTCGCTCAGGACTTCAAGGACAGCTACCGCGAAAGCAACCCCAATGAAAGTATTCACCACGGCGGCACCTGGGCCGCCAACTACCGCTGGTCCGATGACTTTCGTATCGACTTCATCTACTACAAGGGACGGGACATCCAGGCGCGCAGTTCGCACGTCATCAGCGAACATCCCCAGGCCGATGTTCTCTGGCCCGGCGATCACTCAGCGGTCTTCAGCGTCTTTGATGTGGGCAAGGAGTAGGTGTAAAAGATACCTGCGGATCAAGGTTTAATTCTTTTGCGCTAGACCATTTTGCCTCTATTATCCCCGGCATGAAGATTGGGTTTTCGACATTTGTGATGCAGGGAGGGAAGTCGGGGGTTGCGACGTATGTTCGCAACCTGATCCGGTTCCTGCAGCTGGAGGATGCGGAAAACAGGTACGACCTGCTGATGGCGCGCGACGAGACGGGCTTGGTTCCGCTCACCAATCCAAACTTTGGAAAAACCCTCTACGCCCCGTTCATCAACCGGCCGGTGATGAACCTGGCTTGGCACAACTTGGCGCTGCCGCAAAAGAAGTATGATCTGCTGCATATTCCGAGCTATCGCCGCATCCCGCTGGTGAAGAGAACCAAGGTTGTGGCGACGGTGCATGATCTGGCCGCGTTTTCGGTGGACGGCAAGTATGGCCGGGCACGCATGTTGTTCAACCGCAGGGTGGTTCCTTCGATGATCCGCAACGCCGACCATGTGATTGCGGTAAGCCATGCGACGAAGAACGATCTCGTCCGGCGGATTGGCTATCCGGAAGAAAAGATTTCGGTGATCTATTCGGGCATCGATCGCGATTTGTTCCGCCCCATGCCCAGACCGGAGGCCCGTGATCGGCTTTCGATGCTCCACGGACTGGAAAAACCATTCTTCGTCTATGTTTCGCGGCTGGAGCATCCGGCAAAAAACCATGTCCGGCTGATCGAGGCGTTTGAGCGGTTTAAGCTGGAGAACGACAGCGCGCACCAGTTGGTGTTCGCGGGGGCGGATTGGCACGGGGCAAACACGATCCGCGCCCGAGCGGCGGAAAGTCCAGTGAAGGACGACATCGTCTTCCTTGGTTTTGCCCCGATGAAGTCGCTCCCCCTGCTCTACAGCGGATGCGATTTGATGGTCTATCCGTCGCTGTTCGAGGGCTTCGGCTTCCCGATCGTGGAGGCGCTGGCCTGCGGTGCGCCGGTGATCTGCTCGAATACTTCTTCGATGAAGGAGATTGCGGGCACCCGCATCCCGACCTTCGACCCAACGAGCCCGGACGAAATCTTCCAATTGCTCGAAGCCGCGGTTGCCAAGGATTGGGGGGCCCGGCAGCGGGCGGACGGCATGGAATATGCTCTTACGTTTGATTGGCGGAAAACCGCACAAAAGGTAAAGGGAGTTTACCAGTCCATTGGCTGACTGGTTGGGTTGCATGAGAAAAAGGATTAAAAATGTCTCCTTGACGATTGCGGGGCTGTTGTGTGCCGCCTTGGCCTTGCTTTATCTCCACTTTCAGGTCGAGGGGAGCCAAATAGCACTTACTGCCACCGAGCAGCAGTGGATCGATCAACACCGCAACTCCATCCGCTATGCCCCAATTCCCGACGCACCGCCATTCGATTTCATCGAGAATGGCCGTCATAAAGGTCTCACACCTGATTATATCAGCCTGGTTGAAGACAAACTGGGCATGGAATTTGTCATCGTCGAGTACAGCAAGCAGAAGGAAATCATGGACGACGTGAAGCTGGGCAAGATTGATCGTGTCGGCTCGCTTCAAGCGACCCCGGACCGACGGAAATACCTGCGGTTCACAAAACCCTACTACAGCATCGACAATGTCATACTCATGCTAAAGGAAAGTTCCGGCACCTATTCCCTCGATGGCCTTCAAGGTTTATCGA
>DAOVNC010000119.1 GCA_030630445.1 Kiritimatiellales bacterium
AACTCGTCGACGCACAGAATGTCTTCCGCCGTGCGTCCGCCAAAAAAGGCAATGCCCTTGACGGGCAGCTCCTTGGCTTTCAAATAAAGCGCGGCGTTGCCGTAGCCCCCGGCCACCAGCACGGGAATCTTCCCTTCGGCCAACTCCGGATATCCATTGCCCAGCGGACCGATGATATCGACCATGTCGCCCGGTCGTAGTGGGCGCATCGCCTCCGAGCCGCGGCCGACCGGCTTGTAGAGGATCGCAATGCCCTCCGCATCCGCCTTGTAGATGCTAAACGGTCGGCGCAAAATCCGATCGCCCAGACGGGGAATAAGCAGGTGCAGAAACTGCCCCGGCTTTACGAGGGGTCCGATTTCCGGCGAGGCGAGGCGCAGGATGCGGTAGTCGCCCTGGAAATTATGATGCTCAACAACGGTCGTTTTTTCCTGTTTCATATTGGCGGGGGATAATGGGGATTTCGCCAAAGCAGGTCAAACCTTTCCAAGGATTGGAGAACGGCTTGATCTGCCTCGCGGATCTTTATATGCTCTTTCTTGTTATTTCTAACATGAGGTGTTGAGCACATGGATACTAAGTTTTTGGGTCTGCCTGTGTTTATCTGGTCGGTAACGGTTAAGATTGATGTCTCGACTTCGTTCGATACAAGTGTGCGGGAGGCGGTCGAATAGAAAGTAGGATAGTGCCTCCGGCCTGTCCATGCACCAGAGCGGGCGGAAGAGGATTGGCCGCAGGAGAGCGCAGAGGCGCAGAGAGTTCCAGTGATTGGGTGTTGTTACGAGGGGTTGCTTAAATAAATATCTCTGAAATATCGAGGTGCAGGTAGAGGTCGAAACGGATGGAGTATGGACATGTGGTGCTATGTAGATGAGAGTTGGCAGAAAAATGACAAAGAAGATATTGGTGTGCTTGCGGCCATCCTTGGGTCGGAAGCCGTCTTTGAGAAGTTGGACCGCCAACTCTTTGCCATTCGGCGCAAATACTATGGCGAGGAACATGCACGGGACATGACATGTGAACTGAAGGGTGCGTCGCTTTTGTCCAACAACAGCTTCAAGATGCAGAATCTGCATGGATATTCCAAAAACCTAGCCATCGTCCACGAAGTATTTTCGTGGGTGGCACTCCATGCGCCGGAGTTAAAGTTGATCAGTATTTCAGTCTACGGCAACAAGCGACCACCCTTGCTGGCTCCCGATCCAAAGAAGCTATCCCGCCCATTCAAAGAACTTTGCACTCGGATACTCTCGGGTATCCCCAGGGGAAAACGGTGCCAATTGGTTTTGGATCAGCGGGTGAGCGCACAAGAGGGAATTGCCGTTGCTGTGGTAAACTATCTGGCCGGAATGCAGACCAATCATCGTTTGCGGAAATGTCCGCTGATGGGCGTATCCAATACTATTGGCGGATTGCAGTTGGCCGATATGGCCGCCTATATTTTGGGCAAGTATAATTCCGGGGATGAACGGTTTCTTCGCTACTACCGGATGTTGAACAAATTCCAGTTTCATACCAAGGTGCAGGGGCGCGAACTACATGGATTTATCCGACTGCAATGGGACGGGAAGAAAACCTATACAATCCGAACAAACAGGCAAAAAAAATAGAGTTGGGGACTTCCTGGAAGGAAGTGTATTGAAACCGGGCAGGTCTCACGCCAACTCATGGAAGCAAGCTACGGGAATCGTTTTTCCATGTCAATTCAGTCGAGAAGAAAAATAAGCGGAAAAATGTGCGCGTTCAGAAAGCCTGCTTTGTTCACAAAATATGAACAGTCAAAAATAATGAACGCCAGGTAGGGCATGGCGGCTTGATTCTTTACTTCCTCAATTCGATATCATTGGTTTTCAAAGCGTTAGTTGTCCGGGGATCTTTTCCGCCTTGAAGAAGCGGCTGGCAATCAAAGCCGTCAGGAAGGCGACGAAGAAGGAGAAGGGGAAGTAGTAGACCCAGTGGGCTTCGACCGTTTTTTGCAGCCAGAGGGTGGCGGGAACGGAAACGGCGAGGCCGACGAGCCAGCCCTTGAAGTTGCCTCGCCGCGTCAGCACTCCCAGCAGGAACAGGGCGAGCACCGGCGCGCTGAACAGGCTCATGAAGGAGGCGAATGCCTTGATGATACCGCCGATGGTGGAAACGTAGAAGGCCGTCGCCGTCGCCAAGACGCCTAGGACAACCGTGAGAATTCGGGCGAGGGCGACGTCCGAGAGGCGTGAAGCGTGAGACGTGATTTTGAAGTCGGTGATTACAACCGTCGCTATCGAGTTGATGCCGGAGTCCATGCTGGACATGGCGGCGGCGAAGACGGCGGTGATGAGCAGGCCGGAGATGCCTTGCGGTAGATACTTGATGATGTAGTAGGGCATGACTTGGTCGCCAGTGATGTTTTCTGGGAGCCCAATTCCTTGGAAAAAGGCGAACAGACCCAGACCGATGAAGAGCAGCAGGCCGATGATGAAAAAGTCGGTGCAGGCGTTGAAGGAGACGGCTTTGACGGTTTTGCGCAGCGAGCCGGTGGCCATGAGCCGCTGGACGGTGATCTGGTCGGTGCCGTAGTCCTGCATCAGCTGGAAGAAGAAGGATATCGCAACGATCGGGCCGGACATGGCGAAGAGGTCGAGCTTCCAGTCGGCAATGTGCAGCCGCCCGGTTTCCTTGGCGAGCGCCATGATGGTTTCAACTCCGCCGTCGACTCCGTTCACTAGGCTGACCGCAACCCAAATAGCTCCGCCGATGAGGATGATAAACTGGATGACGTCGGTCCAGACGACGGCGGCGAGGCCGCCGAGCGCGGTATAGGCGGTAGCGAGCAGGCCCATCATGCAGATGCAGCTCCACAGCGGAATGCCGGTAACGATCGACATCGCCATCGATGGCGCGTAGACGACGGTGCCGAGCCATCCGAGGCGCGCGAGTATGAATAGCCCGGCGACCCCGTAGCGGGCGGTTGGGCCAAAGCGTTTCTCGATATATTCGTACGACGTGGTGACGCGGAGGCGGTGGTAGATCGGGTAGAACAGCAAAAGGATGACCGGCGCAACGATCAGGCTCATGACGCAGACGATGATGAGCGCAATGTTTTCGGAGTAGGCCGTTCCGGGAATTCCGAGGAAGGTAACGGCGCTGGTGAGCGACGCATACATGCTCATCGCCACGGCGAGCCACGGCAGCTTCCGCCCGCCGAGAAAAAACATCTCGGCGTTTTCCTGCCGCCGCGCAAAGAACAGGCCGACCAGGATCATCCCTGCAAGGTAGAGGCCGAGAACCGTATAGTTGAGTGTGCCGAAACCGTTCATGCTTAGAGGTAGAGTGTTGAGTCGCCGTTGATGGGTGGGCGGAGCGAGTCGGCGAGAATACCGGTCAGTTCTTCATCGGTAAGTAGGATGGGGTTGCCTTTCATGCTGCTGGCGTTCTTGGCCTTTTCGACGATGGCGGGGAAGTCGGCCTCGACGATGCCGAAGTCTTCGAGGCCGGGCACGAACATATTCATGGAGACGGCATTGATCCAGTGGAGGCCATCGGAGAGGTCGGCATTCTTGCTTCCAGTGACGATGCGCGCGACTTCGCGGTATTTTGCGAGCGCCGGGCTTTCGGCGGCGCGGTCTTCCAATGCTTGGATGTTGGCCTCGAAGACGGCGGGCAGCAGCGTGGCGCAAAGCAGTCCGTGGGGGGCGCCGAACATGCCGCCGATGGGGCCGGCAAAACCATGCACGGCACCGAGTCCGGCATTGGCCAGTCCCAACCCGCCGAAGAGGCTGGCCAGCGCCATCTCTTCGCGCGCGGCGAGGTCGTCGCCATGCAGGTAGGCGCGAGGCAGGGCGCGGGCAACCTTTTTCAGCCCCTCGCGGCAGAGGCCGTCGGTGAGCGGGTTGGCCTTGATGGAAACGAAGGCTTCGAGCAATTGGATGAATGCGTCGAGTCCGGTGCTGGCCGTCACTTCCGGCGGCATGGAGAGGGTCAGCTCGGGGTCGACGAGCGCAACGGTCGGAAGCATTTTGGGATGGCGCATGCTGACTTTGACCTGGTGTTCCGTCGAGAGCAGCACGGCGTTGCGGGTCGCTTCCGCGCCGGTTCCGGCCGTGGTGGGAATGGCGATACACGGGGCGGGCTCTTCGGTGAGCGGCTCGCCCTTTCCGATGACTTCGAGGTAGTCCATCAGGTCGCGCGTGTTGGTGAGCAGGGCGGCGATGGCCTTGCCGGCGTCGATCACGCTGCCGCCGCCGAACGCAACGACAAAGTCGCACTCCAATTCCCGCGCCTGTTGGGCGAGGGTGGCGATGCGTCCGGTGGTGGGTTCGCCCCCGATGCTGAAGGCGGCGGGATTGGCGCCCGCTTCTTTCAGGGCTTGGAACACCGGGTGGATGCGTTCGGCGCTTCCGCCGGTGACCAAGGCGCAGCGCCTCCCCATGCCTTGGATGAGGGACGGTAGCTCGCGCAGCCGTCCAGATCCGAAAACAATCCGTTGCGCGGTGGCGAATTCAAAGTTCATCGGCAAGCTCTCCATGGGTTGGGGAGCTAGATTAATCGGAGGGAAGCCCTTGTCCAGAATGATTTTGACAATAAGGGGGAATCGGGTAGGTTCCGTGGGTTTTTTGCTGTTGAGAGGGATTTGCCATGCCTACGTATGATTATGAATGTTCCGATTGCGGGCACGCCTTTGAGGCGTTCCATAGCATGTCTGCCGAGCCGCTGTCGGTCTGCCCGGAGTGCACGGGACGGTGAAGCGCCTGATTGGGGCCGGTGCGGGCATCCTGTTCAAGGGGTCGGGTTTCTACGAAACGGACTATCGAAGCTCCGGCTACAAGAAGGATGCTGCGGTCGATAAGCCGAAGGAATCGACCCCGAAAAATGATAAAAAGACCGCTTCCAAAAAGGATGTGAAACAGGCACAGTGATCGGTCAATTGTGAATTTTGGCGTGGGTTGTCTTGAATAACGTAAAACGAAGGAACATTGGACTATGAAGGATAAGAAGGAATTTTATAACCTGTTGACCGAGCTGGATGGCCAGCCGTTTTCCGAATACCAGCAGATGGTGGGCGACTTCGACTTCAGCCGCTACGTCATCAAGTGCGCCAAGATCGACCTTGAGGGCGATGACGACCTTCCTCCCGTCTTCAGCGTTCGCGTCCCGCAGACGATCGCCGAAATTCCCGAGTATCTGTTCGACTCCCCGGTACGCCGCACCGCCATGGAGGACCTCTTGCTCCGCCGCCTTGCTGCAAAAATTGAATCCATTGCCAACTTTGGCCCTAGCGGAGTGGCCCGCCGCCACATCATGTCGGCCTCGCCGAACCAGTCGATTATTCCTCGCAACGCGCTGCAGTTGACCAAGGAATATATCGAAGTCCGTATTCAGGTCATCTTGCCCTTCCAGCAAGTGATTATCGATGACGAAGCCGTCGTGGCCATCGACGGGGAAATGGCGAAGCAGATCTTCTTCGAGGATTTGCCGGAAGTCGTCAGCAACAGCCTGTTCTACTGCAACATCGACGCCGACGAAGCCGATCACTTTGTAAACAGCATGGAAGACGCCGACCGTCTTCGTCAGCATCTCGGTGCCAGCGGCCAGATCAGCTTCCTCGCCGAGGGCGCATTGGTCACCCGCCTGGCCGGGGAGGATCTTCCCGACTACGAGCGCCTTTCACCTATTGGGGTTGACGAAAGCCTGATCGAAGAAGTCGAGGTTCCGCATGGTGGAACCATCCGGGGGGTTAGCATTCCGAACGGCCTCACCCTGATTCTTGGCGAATCGAACAGCGGACGCGTAGATGTCATGGACGCGATTTCGCAGGGCATCTACAACCACATTCCCGGCGATGGCCGCGAAGCGGTTGTAACCGTCGCCGACGCAGTGAATATCCGCTCCGAGGTTGGGCGTTGCGTTCAGAATGTGGATATTTCCGTCTTCGCCAGCGAGCTTCCCGACGGGGGGAACCCGTCGGCCTATTCAACGATATCGGCCGGTTCGTTCACGTCGCAGGCCGCCTCCACAGTCGAAGCGCTTGAGGCCGGCGCGCGCGTGCTGCTGTTCGATGAGCATTCCTCGTCCTCCACCTTCCTCTCCTCCGATACCCGCGTGAGTTCGTTGCTGGGCGAATCCTCCCGCAATACGCTGGCCGCCCGCGCCCGCCAGATCGTCGATGAGCTCGGCATCTCCATGGTCGTGGCCGGAAGTAGCCTGATTGCCGAATTCATTCCGGTTGCGGACAAGATCCTGAAGGTTGAAAACTTCCGGATCTCGGACATCACCGAAGAAGCCAAAGCGCTCGAGATTGTCCCATCTTCCGTTGCCAACGACAGTGCAACCCTCGCTTCCATGCTCAGCCGCTCGCGCTGGGTCATGCCGAGCTCCATCGACCCGAGTATCGGCCGCGAAGACTTGGTCATCTGTACCGACGACCAGGATTATATCCAGTTCGGACGCTCCATCATAGAGCTCGGCGCAATCAAGCAGATTGCCGATGCCGACCAGGCCCGCGCCATCGGTTTCGTGCTCTATTACGCGAAGCTGCGCTACATGGACGAAGGCTATCCCGTGCGTGAAATTCTCGACCTTGTCGACCGCGACCTCAGCAACGAAGGACTCAACGCCCTCGCTCGCGATCTTCGCGGCGACTTGGCGCGTCCGCGCCGCTACGAAGTGGCCGCCGCGCTCAATCGCCTGCCGGCCTTCCGCGTTTCGCACGTTACCGAGTAGGGAAATCAAATATGAAAGATGAATTATGAGCGATGAAAATGGGTCGGCGACAGCTTTTATAAAAGGCCAATGCCGTTTGAATTCCCTTTTCATATTTCATCTCTCATCTTTCCGGTTTTCATGAAGTTGGTCATCCAGCGCGTAAAGCAGGCTTCGGTTTCGGTGGATGGAAAGCGCATTTCCAAAATCGGTCCGGGTCTGCTCGTTCTTGCAGGGGTGTCGCACAGCGACACCCCTTTTGATGCCCGGCATATGGCGCGCAAAACCGCCAAGCTTCGGATCTTCCAGGACGAGGACGGCAAAATGAACCGCTCCGTCGAGGAGGTGGGCGGCGAGATCCTTGCCGTCAGCCAGTTCACCCTCTACGGCGACTGCACCAAGGGCAACCGACCTGGCTATATCGAGGCCGCCCGCCCCGGACAGGGCGAGGCCCTCTTCAATGAATATGTCCAAGCCTTGGAAAAGCTCGGATTTCCCCCGAAGACGGGAGAGTTCGGCGGCGACATGCAGGTCGAACTCCTCAACGACGGTCCCGTCACCCTCCTCCTCGAAAGCACGGGCCGCACGAAAGAATGAATTTCCGCGAATGGGATTTATTCGTGTTCATTCGCGTTCATTCGTGGTTAAACTTCTGCACTTTTCAAGTGAGGTAGGATTATGGCAAAACAAAAAACAACCGTCGGAACCATTAACAACGAAACCTTGGCCTTCACCGCCGGGCGCGATGTCGAGCTCGACCATGCGCTGATCACCGTCGACTGCATCGGCACCGCCGCGCACGTCACCATGCTCTCGAAAATGCCGGTAAAGCCGCCGCTCATCACCGAGGCCGAGCGCAAGCAGGTGATCGAAGGCTTGGTCGAAATCATCGGCCTCGCGCAGCAGAACAAATTCAGGATCAAGCTGGCCGACCAAGACGTGCACCTCGCCGTCGAGCGCACGCTCACTAAAAAGCTCGGCGACCTCGGCAAAAAGATCCACACCTGCCGTAGCCGCAACGACCAAGTCGCCGTCGATCTGCGCCTCTACGCCAAGGAGCAGTTGCTCCAAACCCTCGAAGAAGCCGCCGCGCTCGTCGCCGCGCTTACCACTTTTGGAAAGAAACATGAAGCGGTTCCAATGGTTGGAAGAACGCACATGCAGCCGGGCATGCCATCGAGCATCGGCCTGTGGGCCACGGCCCACGCCGAGAGCCTCCTCGACGACTGCGTCCAGCTGATCAACGCCTATCGATTGAATGACCAATGCCCGCTCGGCTCAGCCGCCAGCTACGGCGTGCCGCTACCGATTGACCGCCAGCTGACCTCCGACCTGCTCGGTTTCAGCCGTCCGACCCATAACGTGCTCTATGCCAACAATGGGCGTGGCAAGATGGAATCCATCGTTCTTTCCGCCATGAGCCAGGTCATGCTGACGCTTTCGCGCCTCGCGCAGGACTTCATGCTCTTCACCATGCCGGAGTTCGACTATTTCAAGCTGCCCGCCGAATTCTGCACCGGCAGCTCCATCATGCCTCAGAAGCAAAACCCCGACGTCTGCGAACTTGTCCGCGCCAAGGCCACGCGCGTCAAGGCCGCCGAGCTCGGTGTGTACGATTTGGTCAAAGGCTCACCCACTGGCTACAACCGCGACCTGCAGGAGGCCAAGGAACTCTTCATGGAAGGCATAGCCGCCACCCGCACCTGCCTGCGCATTCTCGCGCCGATGGTCAAAGAGACGAAGATCAACAAACAGGCGCTTATCGACGGCTTTACACCCGACGTCTTCGCCACTGACCGCGCCCTCGAACTCGTGGGTGAAGGCATGCCCTTCCGCGATGCCTACCACCATGTGAAGGAAAACCTCCACGAGCTTGAAAACATCGACCCCGTTGAAGCCATCCAGCTCAAGACCCATCTCGGCGCCCCCCTCGGCCTCGACTGGAACTACTTCAAAAACCGCATCGCCGCCGCAAAGCAAACCGTCCGCGACGAGCGCAAAGCCTTCAACAAGGCCGTCACCAAGCTCCTCGGTGTGAAGTATCCGGTGGAGTGAAAAATATAAGGTGGAAGATGAGAAACACTAATATCCAAGGACTGTCCCGAATGGCACTTAGTTAAGCCTCGTTAGCTAATGGTAGCAGCGTATCTATTCACTCCTGCCTTTTTAAATTTCGCAGTGAAATCACACTGCCATTCAATGCACCTGAATTTGGTTTCATTCAATAATACCGGGCGAAT
>DAOVNC010000309.1 GCA_030630445.1 Kiritimatiellales bacterium
GAAGACGGCCGCATTGAATATGCCTATTCAAAAATGGCCCGGGCCGCGGGTCTCGACATGCCGCCCACCCGCCTGTTCACCACACCCGAGGGCGAAGCCTTCTTCGGGGTTGAACGGTTCGACCGCCTGAACAACCGGCGAATCCATACCCACACCTTCGGAAACCTGATCCACTCCAACTTCCGCATTCCGGGATGCGACTATGAACAACTCATCAAAGCCACACGCGTCCTGACCAAAAACCAAGCCGATGTGGTGGCCGTCTTCCGCCAGATGGTCTTCAACATTCTGGCGCACAACCGCGATGACCATGTGAAAAACTTTGCCTTCCTGCTCAACCCTCAAAACGAGTGGCACCTAACCCCGGCCTACGACCTGACTTTCAGCCATGGCCCCGGCGGAGAACACACCATGACCGTTGCGGGCGAAGGCCGGTCCCCGCAACGCAAACACATCATGCAGATTGCAGACGGCGCGGGCATTTCATCCAGCCTGACCCGGGAAGTCATCGCCGAAGTAGCCAACGCCCTATCGGATTGGAAACATTTTTCCAACGAAGCCGGACTCTCAAAAGAAACCACCGACCAGATCGCCTCTGCCCTGCAGCCAGGCTGAGCATGAACAACGAAACTGCTTTTTGTGATCCTTGCGCAGCCCATCTGCCGTTAGGACGACACGGAGGTCGTCCCTCCAACAAAAAGGCGGCCTATAGCCGCCCTTCCGTGTATTCTGTGCATTCCGTGGTTTAGAGCTTTTCCACAATCGCCTCGGCCATACCGATATAGGTGGCGGGGGACATTTCGAGAAGGCGTTGCTTGTCGGCCTCGTCGAGTTCCAAGGTCTGGACAAATTCGCGGATGGTTTCTTTGGTGATTTTGTCCTGCCCGCGGGTGAGGTCTTTGAGTTTTTCGTAGGGCTTTTCGATGCCGGCCTTGCGCATGACGGTCTGGACGGGTTCGGCCATGACTTCCCAGGCGTTGTCGAGGTCGGCGGCGATCTTGCCGTCGTTGAGCTTGAGCTTGCCGAGGCCTTTCATGGTGGATTGGTAGGCGATCATGCTGTAGCCGAAGCCAACGCCCATGTTGCGCAGGACGGTGGAGTCGGTGAGGTCGCGCTGGAGGCGCGAGATGGGCAGCTTGGCGGAGAGATGGTCAAAGAGGGCATTGGCGAGGCCGAGGTTTCCTTCGGAATTCTCGAAGTCGATGGGGTTGACCTTGTGCGGCATGGTGGAGGATCCGACCTCCCCTGCCACGGTCTTCTGGCCGAAGTAGGCCATGGAGATGTAGGTCCAGATGTCGCGGTCGAGATCGATGAGGATGGTGTTGAAGCGGCTGATTGCATCGAATATTTCGGCCATGTAGTCGTGGGGTTCGATCTGGGTGGTGAAGGGGTTTTGCTCCAGGCCGAGTTGATTTTCGATGATGCCTTTGGCGAGTGCGGGCCAGTCGATACCGGGATAGGCGGAGAGGTGCGCATTATAGTTGCCGACGGCTCCGTTGAGCTTGCCGAGGATTTCGACGGCTTCAGTCTTCTGCTTCTGCCGCGCGAGGCGGTCGGCGAATACGGCGAGCTCCTTGCCGATGGTGGTGGGCGATGCGGTCTGGCCGTGGGTGCGCGCGAGCATCGGGACGGTTTTCCAATCGTTGGAATAGGCCTTGAGCTGATCGATGATTTCCTGCTGGTGCGGTAGGAGGGCGGCTAGGCCGTCCTTGAGCATGAGCGCGTGGGAGAGGTTGTTGATATCCTCGGAAGTGCAAGCAAAGTGCAGGAATTCGCTAAGTTCTTCAAGCGAAGTGCCTTCGATCTTTTGCTTGAGGTAGTACTCGACGGCCTTGACGTCGTGGTTGGTGGTGCGCTCGATGGCTTTGACTTTTTCGGCTTCCTGCGGAGTAAAGTCGTCGATGATGCCGGTCAGCAGATTTTGCTCTTCGGAGGTGAGTGCGCGGCATTCGGGGATGCCGGCCTCGGCGCAGAGCGCCACGAGCCAGAGGACTTCGACGCGCACGCGGTTGCGTACGAGCGCGTATTCGGAAAAACATTCGGTGAGTTCGGCGACTTTCGATGCGTAGCGCCCGTCGATCGGGCTGATGGCTGTGATCATTTTTTTCTCCCAAAATTTTGAATCCTGAATATAGACAGATGGGAAGGGTTTTGAAACCGCGAATGAACATGAATTGCAGATTTAAACCACGAAATACACGAACCACACGAAAACAGAAACAAAGTACACTTCAAAAGATCAACCACATCACATCTGTTATTAACTTTCGTGTATTTAGTGTATTTCGTGGTTAATTTCAATGTAGCAGGTCACCCCATGTTTCGAGGGCTTTCTGCAATGCGCGGGCGCGGTGGGAGATCCGGTTTTTTACTTCCGAATCGAGTTCGGCAAAGGTTTCGGTGTAGCCTCCGGGAACGAAGAGCGGGTCGTAGCCGAAACCGTTGGTGCCGCGCAGCTCTTCGATAATTCTTCCGGGGCAGGCGCCTTCCACCGTCTGGACGTTTCCTTCGGGATCGGACAGTGCGATTACGGTGCGGAAGCGGGCGGAGCGATCGGGTTTCCCGGCAAGCTCGCAGAGCAGCTTTTCGTTGTTGTCGGAATAGGAGCATTGCTCGCCGGCGTAGCGGGCGGAGTAGACGCCGGGCGCACCGCCGAGGGCAGCGACCTCCAGTCCGGAGTCGTCGGCCAGCGCCCAGCAGCCGGTTGCCGCAGCGATCTCGACGGCTTTCTTGATGGCGTTGGCATCGAGGGTGTCACCGTCCTCGACGACGTCGGGGATTTCGGGGAAGTCGAAGGCGGAAAGAACGTCCAAGGATTTAAAATCGAAGATGGCCCGGATCTCCTCGAGCTTGTGGGCGTTACGAGTTGCGAGTACCAGCTTCATCTAGACCCATATACCAGAAAGGGTTACACCATTGGACATGTTAGTAGAAGAATGACCCGTTATGCATGGTGGCATCCTTACTGCTATCAGTCAGCTTTTTGAAGTCCGTTGAAAACCGCGTTTTAGCTTTAAATTTAAGCATAATCCCGCATTTTTCTTTGAAATCGTTCCGGCTTGCCTTTACTTCAACAATCTTGTCGTTGCTATCCAGAACAACCGCCACATATCCCTTGTATTTATAGCCCACGTTGTTGTCGTACTTATCCTCGTACATTGAGAAGCGCTTCCCTACAAGACTGATCTCCCGCGATTGCTTAAAATTGAACGATTCCTCAGCACGATCAAGTATCACATAGTCGTGATGTCGCTGACTCTCGCCAATCATCAACAAGACCACTTTCAGGGTTCCGTCGTATGCGCGCTGTTCTGCCTTCTTAACAATGACCTCCCCGGTCATGTACACATACGCTGCGTATCCATAATTATGTTTTCTTCGATCCTGTGTCTTCTTGAAGTTGATCTCAATTTTCGGAGGGATGGACCGCAGATAGCTTTGATCTGCAGAACAGAGTTTTGCAGGGGAAAACTTATAGATTTTACCTTTTCGGTCCCTAATAACGACATGCGTAGCACTCAGGGAGGCCAATTCGGCTTCAATAGTATTTCCTTTTTGATCGTTCCAGATTCGAAAATCAGCCATTACAGCTGTTGAAAATGCGATTAATACGGACACCAGAAACAAGATTCTCATAAATACCCCCATGGCCACCGATTACAAAAGGGCATTATAAACATGGATCTATATAAAATAAAGAACTAATTGCTATTCCCGCCCTTTTCACTCAAAAAAAAAGACCCTAGATCCAAAGATCCAAGGTCTAAAAAATAAAACCGGCTACGTGCTACTCTCCCAAGGTCTACCCCTTAGTACCATCGCCGCTGAGGCCCTTCACTTCTGTGTTCGGTATGGGAACAGGTGTTTCCTCCCCGCTATGGTAACCGGAAAATTGTTTAAAATGATAAACAATTGCATAATATTGGAAAAACCGCAAAGCGCATGTACGCCCTATAAATGAAATATTAAAGATCAAGCCTCACGACTAATTAGTACTGGTTAGCTTCATACATCACTGTACTTTCACGCCCAGCCTATCAACGTCCTAGTCTTGAACGAGTCTTTAGATGCACCGAAGTGCAAAGGGAAGTCTTATCTTAGAGGGGGCTTGGCACTTAGATGCCTTCAGCGCTTATCCTTTCCGTACGTAGCTACCCAGCGATGCTCCTGGCGGAACAACTGGCACACCAGAGGTACGTTAATCCTGGTCCTCTCGTACTAAGGATTAATCTCTTCAAACTTCCTACGCCCACGGCGGATAAGGACCAAACTGTCTCACGACGTTCTGAACCCAGCTCGCGTACCGCTTTAATTGGCGAACAGCCAAACCCTTGGGACCTTCTCCAGCCCCAGGATGCGATGAGCCGACATCGAGGTGCCAA
>DAOVNC010000022.1 GCA_030630445.1 Kiritimatiellales bacterium
GCAGCAAACCGAGAAGAAATCGTAGGAGAAATTGACACTCGCACGGATGCGGGGTAATTAACGGAAAAGTGATGCACTTTTGGGCCGCCGCCCGCCGCACTTTTCAACCGACGTTTACACCTACGGCGAGTCTGTTTTCTTTTCGTTCAATGAAGATGTGCGATTGGTAGCGTTCGATGCGGCGTATGGTAGCGTTAGGAAATATGGATTGAGGAGCAATGAACTCAACTTTTATAATTTATCCAGTACTTCCCTAGTGATTTTCAATAGCGACACTATCCTGTCTCAGGGTGATACTCTGGAGTTTTTCGGGATTAACGGCACCCCTGCCGTCGATGTTGCAGCAACCGGCTTGGTAGTAGAAACTATTCCTGAGCCCTCGACCATTGTTTTGCTCACGGTAATGTCAGGTGCGCTGGTGATGATTCGTCGCCGCTTCAGGAGGTAGAGACGGAGCAACAGGAAATGGAGTAGTTCAAAAGGAGAACCAGTATGTCACTAATGAAAGAACTGCACTCGGAAATCACTAGGCTGGCCCGTAAGGAAATCAAGAAGGAACTAGAGCCCATCAAGCGAGTCAACGCCGCACAGCGAGGGTATATAGCCGATCTTAGGCGAGACGTAGGTGAACTGCAAAAAGAAGTGGCTAGGCTTCAGAAAGATGCGGGTAAGGTGGTAGTAGTGGAGACTGAGGAAACAACAGGCTTCTGGATTAGTGGCAAGGGTGTGCTGTCACTTCGCAAGCGCTTGGGAATCACTCAGATGGAGCTGGCAGCCTTGGCCAAGGTTAGTCACCAGTCGATTGTCCGCTGGGAAAAGGCTGAGGGAAAGATCTCGTTCAAGACTGAGGAAACTCTGGCCACAATGCAGCAGATCCGCTCTATGGGTAAGCGTGAGGCTTGGGAAACACTGGGGAAAGAGAAGTAGGCGCTGTTCGTTGTTGTGCCATGTTTGAGTGATTTCGAACCGAGATGACACTCTCTAATGTATGTGCCAACGATCCCACGATGAGATCCTGGAGGTTCACGAAGTGCTGGATCAGTTTGCCAGGTTGATCCCGAAGCGGCAGAGCTAGTTAAACTTCGGTTTTTGCCGGGCTCACCCAGCAGCAATGCGCCGACATTCTTGGGATTTCCAAGCGCACCGCAGATAGTCGATGGGCTTTTGCTCGTGCGTGGCTTTTCCGAGCCCTCCATGAGGGGGAATAAAACCAGAACCCTGTCGAAGCAGGTTTCTCGTAGATTGTTGTTGGCATCCCGCTTGTACACTGGAGGCCTACCTTGCATGCGCTGAATGTTTGTCGCCACGAACTTCTCGCACTACCCTGAAGCATAAACCATTGCGTTTAAGCACACTCGGCTCACCCGTCAAGGCATGGCACACCCGATGCATAAAGGGGAGCCGTAACCGGGAGCTGCGAGATCCATTGCCGAGTTCTGGGCGAACCAACCGGATGGTTTCCGTTTTTCCCATCTACCCTGTGTTTAAACAGGGAGGGAGCAGGAAATGAATATTCAATACCAAAGTATGACAGGGTTTGGCGCGATGGCCTGGAATCATGGGGGCCCGCCTCTATTTGTCCCGGCAACGCACCACCTCCACGAGCAAAAAACAGGAAAAAGGGCCGTCCTTAAATCAGGAGAACCTGCTTCTGGCAAATGCTCATTTCCCGCACTCCATGAGGGAGACAGTTCTCTCTCCATTGGATGAAGACTGTGGTGGGAGGGAGCTCTTTGTAGACATGAAATATTTATCTCCCACCAAGTTGCACACTCATGTAAACGCCGGTTGAAAAGTGCATGTATAAGTAGAGAGAATAGAAGGAATCAGGAGGTGCGTCATGAAAACATACCGACATATTAATTCAATGGTCTTTATCGTCTGGCTCTGCCTTGCCACCTGCTTGTCATGGGCCGGGGATAACCACCACGCCTTCACCGATGTGAATGGTCGCAGCATCAAAGGGCAACTGATGGGGTTCGATGCAGGCAGCCAAGTCGTAACCATTAAACGCGCGGACAACAAAACATACCAAGCCCCTCTGGCTGTTTTCTCCAAGGTCGATCAGCAATATATTCGCGAGCAGAGTCTCAGGCAGGATTTTGCAGACGTGGTTAGGATCAGTACCAAGCTTAGGCAACTCGACCATACTGGAACAGGCCATGGGAAACGCTACAGGGCCGAAAATGTTAAATCGGTAACCTATGAAATTATCTTGGAAAATCATTCGATTTCCCTGTTCGAGGGGATTGATATCGAATACTGCATATTTTACCGGCAGGGGGAGCGCAATCGGAAAGAAATGGTTTTCTCGCATGGCGTACAGTACGGCCGCGGGAACGTTGAGTTAATGAAGCCCTACTCCAGACATGTCCTCGAAACCGCAACGATATTGATCTGCGATGAGCAACGCTCAGTTACTCTTTTTGGATCCAGTGGTGGTGCAAAGGGTGAGATACAGGGCATTTGGGTGCGTGCTACCATGACGCTCCCTCACGGTAACAGGATAAGTCGGAAATTCTGTTCACCCGACAGCATTAGTAACTCTGAAGACTGGTCGAATACGACCATATTGGCGGGCCTGAACACTGCGGGAGAGAATATTGCAGCCTCCCCGTGATCAAGAGTGAACCGCCGTGGCCACCTGTCGCATGGTTGGCTAAGTGTGAATATTGCTAACTAATCTTGTGTTTCCAAATGACGATGGAGTTCCTCTCTAGCCGTTCATCTGCCTGGAAATCTCCAGCAGTTCGGTAATGCCCTTTCCCTCCATCTGCCTGCGCAACCACCATCTGGGGCAGTTTTTTCTTGCGAACATCTCATCTGCATGCTAGCCCGAGGCTGTCTTCCGAATAAGAAAGAAACAACAGGAGGTGGTCATGATGAAAGGAAAGCTATCGGCATTTAAAAACCGGCTGATGATGGTCGGAACGGAGGAGCCGCTTAACAAGCTGTCGCTGGCGGTAATCATTCTGCTGGATTTATTTGTTTTAAGCATACTCTTTTCCGGGTTGCACGATCACACCAAACAGCTCACTTCCCCCAACGAATACATGCCGCGCATCGCCCGGCAGGTGTTTATCGACCAGACCTGGTCGCCTTCTGCCCGAATGTCCAAACTGCAGCCCCTGGTACTATCCGACCGGAAAAGATATTCCTATTGGCAGCGCAGCATATTTGAAGAAGAGAAACTGGAGCAGATGCATCCGCTCTGCCGCGATTTTTTCGAAAAAGTAAAAGCTCTTTCGGAAGATGAAGCCCTCAAAAACCTATTTGTCGAGCGCGAACAGGAAATCGAAGAGCGCGACACGCTTCGGAAGAGTCAGAATAAGGCGAAGAAAGCCTACGATACACATCTGCTGGAAGCCATCGCCGCCAAGGATGGTTCCGGCAAAAAAAATCCATCCATTGCAAACCTATCCAAAAACTACACCGCCCGAATTGAACGGCTCACCGACAGTATATCCAATATCGAAAGACAGATCAACGCGCACCCCGGCATTCAGGACGTATGGCGCATTGTGAGTCCGGAAAACCAGAATCGCCAGCAGGTGGTGGATGATTTCAGGCGGTATGAGCGCTGGTACCCGTTAAAGGAACTGGGCTGGCAACTGCTTTTCCTCCTCCCGATATTCTGGGTCTTCTATGTGTGGAGCGCACGAAGCGTTAAAAAGGAAAGGCGCATTCAAACACTGATTGCCAGCCACCTGCTGGTTGTCGCGTTCCTGCCGATTCTTGCGAAAATCATTGAGCTTGTCGTGGATCTCATCCCGGAACATTTTTTTAGAGCGCTGTTCAAAGTTCTCCGTTCACTGCACCTCATCGCGCTCTGGCATTATCTGGTGATTATCGGATCGGTTGCCCTCGGGCTGTTCCTCGTATATCTTGTCCAGAAAAAGGCATTCAACCGGGAAAAGGTGATTCAGAAACGGCTGATGAAAGGAGCCTGCATCGCCTGTGGTAAAAAACTGCCGCCCAGCGCCTTGGTCTGTCCGTTCTGCGGCATCAAGCAACTGGAAAACTGCAAAGGTTGCCAGCAGCAAACTCCAGTTGGAGGAGCCTACTGCATCCGCTGCGGGGAGCGGACGCCGAACGCATAAAAAAAGCGGTTCCGTGTCTTCTGTGCATGAACCGCGCCTTTCGCCCCTATTTCCTTCGGAAATTATTTCCCGCTTCGTTTTAAAGTAGCGGGTTGTATTACGGGGGGGACGTGGGGCCAGCAGGGTTCAGGTGATGTGGATTTTTTTGGCACGCGTTCCAAAGATGCGTAGACATAAAGACCCCCTGTAGAAAATAGGAAAACCGCAGAGGGGCCACCACCGCCGAGACGGTGGGTTTGAAGGTTATTTAGTGACAAATCGCGGTTTTGTGAATTTCCGCTTTGCGAAATCAAAACGATTCACATCCGGCATAAAATGATACCACCTATATTGACGATTATGTGTGCCCCGCCTGGCTACTTCCTCATCAATTTGTATGGCGGTGATGATTCCTGTCTGCACCTGCTTGTCTATTCCAAACACTGTGCTCAGCCGGGTCGCAATTGATTTCCCCAGCCGTCGTAGAGTTAATGGATCATTTAGGCTGTCATTCATGCCAAAGTCCGGAATCAGATCTAGCCTGCCGCATTCATCTAGCGTCAGTACAAGTTTTTGTGCTGTCAGGAGAACATCCTCGTGAACGTGGGCAAGCACTGCGCACCCGACCTCCTCAATCCAGGCTGTCAGACGTATTTTATCTTTCTCCCATTCATCAACGTTGCGAATTGCAGAGCTGAGTTCAGGTTCAAATGTTACATTTTCATAGAATTTCATTTTTATGTCCTTTTTGTAGGTTCGGGGGAAGGACGCCCGAAGGCATCGCTTCCCTTGGTTATATTTTAGAAGCTGTGAGTCCAGTCACCTTGGAAGGGGTTTCCAGTGTCGCAGTGAGCTTCAACAAAGCCGGGCAGCGTCGGCTCCATCTTTCGGCCGGTCATGACGACATACCAGTCCCGGTCCTCTTCATAGACGACACTTCCTGGCGTTTCTTCAGGCGGAGTGAATTCCACATCCCCTGAACGGAAGAAGGCGGTGTAACCTCGTGCCAGATAATCCACCTCAAGATAAGCATCGGGCACAAAGGAATCGTGATCCTTTGCCCCGCCGATCTCGATGAAGGTGTATCCATCGTTGGGCTGCCGCACAAACGCGATATGGTGGTGCCTGCCATCTTTGACAGCTTGAGACGCCTCTTCAAATGTCGTCCATGTGGCGGGGTCGTTGCGCAGAGCTCCTCCAGTTCTAACGCTCATCGGAAATGTCTGCATGAGGCCGTTGCGCTCATCCACATCAACATTGATCCAGCGGGGGATGTCCTGTAATTCCTTCGGGATCATGTCATGCGTACGGTGCACTTTCCCGTCCATCAGGACATCATACCACCGCTTCACTATGTCCTGCGTCTCGCGCGGTTGGCCGGACGATAGAATCACAGGATGAGTTTGAACGATGGAAGGCAAAGGTCGAGGGTGGGGTAGATGATCTACATGATGTCACAGAAGAGATTACTCGGGAGATAGACCCACCTGAAGCTTTGGTTGAGCACAAAGTTGCACGGGCTATCATTAGACACATGAATTCCGCTGCATTGGAGGATCTTTGTGTAACAGATGATAGCTACGGTTACAGGGGTTCGCGGGAGGGGCAGTGGTTGTCCATAAGTTATCCCAACCTGATCAAGATTGCGATAACTGGTCTAGCTTATGATGCCGGTAAAGACGCTAAAGGTTGGGACCTGTCAACTATGACCGGAGTAAACTACCCAGACCTTGACAGGGCGCGGAAGTTTCTTGCGGAGGATGAGAAATGTAGAATCGGCCAAGATCCTGAAACGGGTAAGTTCGGCATTTTAGAGGTGGAAACTGCGCTCAAAGTAAATTTCCTCGAAATTGCTCAGATCCTTGTTCGTTGTACCGAGGTGGTTCAGACACTCGCCGAGCTGCTTTCTCAGAAGGGGAGGCTAACCGAGAGTGAGTTGAGAGGATTCCTGTACAGACCGGAGAATAGGAAAAGCTTTTTTTCAAATCAGGACTAACGTCTAACAACCATCAGATAGTTATAGCCGTTATCCCAATATTCAGAAATCACCCGCCGCTGGTACAGGGTGATCAATAATTTTGTAACAAAACATACGTGCAATCTGTTACAAAATATTAGATAAGATCCCCATGCAATCAATTGAAAACAAGATAGTTAATCGAATATATGGGAACGGAAGGGGTTGGGCATTCTCCAAGAAGGACTTTCTGGATATTGCCGACGATGGAGCTATCCGTTTATCCCTCATGCGATTAACCAATCGGGAAACCATCCGCCGGGTCATGACCGGAATTTATGATTATCCGCGTTTCAGTGAGCTATTGCAGGAGATGATGGGGCCGGAACTGGATCAGGTTGCACACGCTCTGGCGCGCAAGTTTGGTTGGAGGGTTCAGCCTTCGGGCAACACTGCCCTGAATTTGCTGGGGCTTTCTACGCAGGTTCCTGCCCAGGCGGTTTATCTATCGGATGGCCCCTCCAAAACCTACATGATCGGGAATCGAAAACTGACCTTCAACAAGAAGGCGTTGAAGGAGTCGGGATTCAGGCATCGCGAAAGCGAACTGGTTGTTCAGGCTCTCAAGGAGCTGGGGAGGGAAAGAATGAACGAGGCTTTGCGGGCAAAGCTCCTGCAGGCGATCCCTTCTCCGGTCTGGCCAAAGTTGGTTCGCGATACAAAATCCGCAACGGCCTGGGTCCATGAGATTATCCGCAAAACAGCCGAGGAGGCCGGGAGTGAATAAAGTCGCAGCATTACCAGCCAATCAGCGTACGGAACTCTTTTCTTTAACCGCAGAACGTCGTGGTTTTGGATCGGTGGCTGTGGTTGAAAAGGATTTTTGGGTCTGTTGGGCACTAAAACAGATTTTCTCCCATCCGGATTTGACGGGCAAGCTGCTATTCAAGGGCGGTACGAGCCTTTCGAAGGTGTTTGGGCTGATTGATCGGTTTTCGGAGGATATTGACCTGATTCTCGACTGGAATCTGGTGACGAATCAGAATCCGATGGAGGATCGTTCGAATACCCAGCAAGACCGGCTGAATCAAGAAATAGATCGAGCTGCGCAAGAATATATTTCCGGCACCTTGCTTGGATTTCTGGACGATGCCTTGGGTGCTCATTGCACTACGGAGATCCTTGCCGAAGAGGAAACGCAGAGTCATATCGTCAAAGTTAAATATCCGGAAACAACCGAGAGAGGGAACCTTCGTCCATATTTGCAACTTGAGATTGGACCCCTTGCATCTTGGGTTCCGAATTCGGAGTATACTGTACGCCCTTATGCCGCGGAGGAGTTTCCAGACCTGTTCGATGATTTGGAATGTCCTGTTCGTGCCATTGATGCCAAGCGCACCTTTTGGGAAAAGGCAACGATTCTTCATCATGAGGCTCATCGGCCAGAAAGCTCTACCGTGCCGGAGCGCTACTCTCGACACTACTATGATTTATACCTCATGGCTCAGTCCGACGTTAAGCAATCCGCACTTGCCGACCTGCCGTTGCTGCATGATGTCATAGAGTTCAAGAAGCGATTCTATCGGCGTGGCTGGGCCAACTATGACCTTGCTGTGCCGGGAACCATCCGGCTCGTTCCTTCCGAGCGTGTCCTTGAAGAAATGCGCGAGGATTACGACAAAATGCAGGAAATGTTTTTTGGACGACACCCCGGTTTTGAAGAGATACTGACAGGGCTTTCCGCGCTGGAAAATGAAATCAATCAGCTTGGATAGGTAGCAATATAATTGAAATGACCACCCTGCATTTAAAGAGATATTTATGAATCCTATTAAACAACAAATCACAAACTACATAACTGGCGAAGAATCACTATCCATTGAAGCGGCCCTGACTATTCAGGATCATATAAAGAAAGTCGTTGCGGCAGGCATAGAAAACGATGCCGATGCAATGATCTACGCCTTACGCATTGGTGGAAAAATCTATGTTGTTCTGCTTGCCGGAAAATCAATGCTGCAGGGTTTTGATTTAAACGACTACCTTGAATCCTACTTTTCCGATGCCATAGGCCTTGAGCACCACTTACCGAGAATTGTCGACTATCTCTACACCGATATTTCCGGCAAGACCGATGCCTACATGGTATTAAGGGAACCAAACAATGACCGTTGGAGAGGGTTCAACCCTCTACTGAATCTCGATGAGATTTACGAAAAGGCCAGAACCTAGAATGGGACCTTGGATATGGGTATCCCATTGACTCGATGATAGGTTGTTATCTGTTCCGTGGCCTTTTTCCGCAGTTCGACGGATTCCATCTGTTTTTGCAGCCACTCGTAATAGCGATCATCGCCGATGGCCCGGCGGATTTTTTCCAGTGACGGCGCAACCGAAACTTCGACCCATTCCATAGCCGTTTCGATGCTTTGCTCGGGCTGGGGACAACGGATTTCAGCTGCGCCCAGGGCATCGAGTATTTTCTCCCAAAACGCCAGTCGGTCGATGGGATCGCATCGCTTGCCGTTGTGCTCGATGAAGTCGATGGCACCCCCGATGAACATGGCGAGCTTGCTTGCAAACTCCGTTACGTCCGACGACATGGCAAGTTCAAAGAAGACGGCGTTGGCACGATCCTTTGAAAACTCGACCTCCCATCGCACCGCATCGATTTCCATGTCGGACTCGAGATCCTTGCCGTAGCTGCGGAGGTACTTTCCGGCACCATTCTTCCCGCGCGTTCCGAAATAGATGGAATCGCCCAAAAGTTCGCCGGTGCGTTGCCGCTCGATGATCGGCTTGTGTTTGCGGAATCCCTTGTAGCTACCCTGGTCTGCGAATTCTGCAACCTCTTGCGGACGGATGATTTTCTCGTAGTCATCAAAACAGAGATCGGTGCGGGAGCATTTGAAGAAAAACTTGATGCATAGGTCCCGGCAGAACCGGTGAAGCGATGGTGCCGGAAAGCATCCAAGGCCGGTGCCTCCAATTTGCAGCAGGATTCGGTTGCCGTGCCTCATGCGGTTAGCCATATCAAGATCCCACATGACCTTGATCCCGTACGGATGCCATTCGGCGGCAGCCTGGTAGCCAAGGAAACCATGGTTGTAGACTTCAGGATTCGAACCGCACATGCTGGAAAGGTAGCTGTAAACGTCGGTTGAAAAGTGCATCGGGCGGCGGGGCGGTCTAAAAGTGCAGCACTCCAACTAAAACTTCCGGATTCCGAGCCGGACGCGGCGGACTTCCCTCGTTGCCGTTCCCCGGTCTTGATCTCCCCAAATACTTTTTCCACCTCCTGAAACAGCCAAATAGAAATGCTGCCGGGGGATAATCCTGCCTCCAGCGACTTTTTGCAGCCCTTCACTAGAAAGCCATGCATGCCATTGAATAGAGAAGTGGTTCCTTTAATTCTGGTGCGGGACGTTCAGCCTTGCTGGCGATAGGCGCGGGGGGTGTGGCCGAGTTCTTTCTTGAAGATGCGGCTGAAGGCCTGGGGCGACCCAAACCCCGCTTCCTCGGCGATTTCGGCGATAGGCAGCTTGGTGGTGCGCAGCAGGGCCATGGCGCGGTTGAGCCGATAGTTCTGGATATAGCTGCCGAGGGGGATGCCGGCGGTTTGCTTGAAGAGGACGCGCAACCGCGATTCGGATAGCTTGAACTCCTCCGCCAAATCGGCAATGACGACGGTTCTTCCTTTCCACTCGGACATGCATCGGTTGATGTTGCGCAACAGGCTGTCGCGGGGTTCCGGCACCCGGTCCGAACGCATGGCCCATTGATCCTGCTTGAGCGAGAGCAGCACCCGGATCAGGGTGGCCTGCAGTTGTTCATCCTGCAATACTCCCTTTGACGGGCGCGCTTTGCAGCGCAGCCATTCGTCCAGCAACTCGTCGCGCGTGCGCAACGTGTGTTCGCTGGCATCGACCACGACGTTCCGCAGGGGCTCTAGGAAGGTCGTCGTTGCTAGCTCGAAGGTGCAGAACAGCCATTTGAGGCGGGGTGATTCCAGTTGGCTGAAGTGGTGGAACTGGTAGGGCAGGATCAGAAGCGACTGTCCGGGCTTGAGTGGAAGCACGCGGTTGTTGACATGCACGTGCCCTTCGGTTTCGAGATTGAAGACCAATACGTGGCGATGGTGCGACCGGTTTTGCAGGGCGGCTTGCTGAAGTTTATCCTTGGTGGTCCGAAGGTAGAGCAGGATGTTGGTCGGCGTGGCGAATTGGGTATGCCCGATGCCTTTGAAATAGTCCGTAGGCTCTTCCAGAATGGGATAGGTATTGTTTTTTTCGTTCATCGGGCGAATTTGCCGGTTTTTCCCGCAGGAGTCAATATTGTTAAATAACAGTCAATATTGGCAATAGATTGATCTTTATGGAAATCGGTGCTTTATGCAATATGTGCGTTTTAAATCTGAAGGAACAAACAAGTATGAACAAGGACGCATTGATCAATCCGGAGTTGGATCCGGAATTCATTCCGGCAGTACTTTGGAACAAAAACTATCGGGAAAAGGTGGAAGCTTCGGACGCGCCGGTCGATGTCGAACTGGCCTTGGTGCGCCCCAATGACACGTGCTCGGTCTACACGACCCGCATCCTTCCGCTGGACGCGGAAAACGAAGAAACCACCCTGTACTATCTTGAGCGCATCATTAAATTCCTGCTCTGGCAGCGGGGCGGATATAGAATCATGATCAGCGGGTGCGACCCACTGGTGGGAAAACTGTCGGCCATCTATTCGCCGAGCGGCGCGCGCGCCTTCGACTATGAATTCTTCGGCGAAAAGGTCTATAGCCATCCGATGGAGTTTGTGGCTTGCGCATCGTCGGAGATCCCGGCCTCGAACGAGCAGACCCTGCCGCTCGGTCGCCACTTGGACGGATGCCGGATCGGGTTCGACCTGGGCGGAAGCGACCGCAAATGCGCGGCCGTCATTGATGGCAAGGTGGTGTTTTCGGAGGAGATTGAATGGAATCCCTATTTTGAAACAGATCCCGCCTACCACATCGAAGGCATCAACGACACGCTCAAGCGGGCGGCGGCGCATCTGCCGCGCGTGGATGCGATTGGCGGCAGTTCGGCCGGCGTCTACGTCAACAGCGAAGTTCGCGTGGCATCGCTCTTCCGCGGGGTTTCCCCGGCGGACTTTGATTCGAAGGTGCGTCGCATCTTCTTCGATCTGAAGGAACGCTGGAACAATGTACCCTTCGATGTCGTCAACGACGGCGAGGTTACGACGCTGGCCGGATCGATGTCGATGGATGAAAACGCGGTGCTCGGCATTGCCATGGGCACCAGCGAGGCCGCAGGCTATGTGACCCCCGACGGCAACATTACCCCGTGGCTCAACGAGCTGGCTTTCGCGCCGATCGATTTCCGGGAGGATGCCCCGGCGGATGAATGGTCGGGCGATATCGGTTGCGGCGTGCAGTATTTCTCGCAGCAGGCCGTTGCCCGGCTTGTTCCGGCTTCGGGCATCGAGCTACCGGCCGACATGCCGTTCCCGGAGCAGCTCATCGAGGTTCAAAAGTTGATGGCCGAAGGCGATGAGCGGGCGGCAAGGATCTATTCCACGATCGGCACCTATTTGGGCTACAGCTTGGCGCACTATGCCGATTTCTATAAAATCCGCAAAATGCTGCTGCTGGGCCGGGTGACGAGCGGGCAGGGGGGATCGATCATTATCGAGAAGGCCCAGGAGGTGCTTGATACGCTGTTCCCAGAGCTGGCGAAGCAACTTGAGATCACTACACCGAACGAGCAGGACAAGCGGCATGGTCAGGCGGTCGCCGCCGCGAGCCTGCCGATGATTGGAGGAAAATAGCAATGAACCCGTATCTTACGTTTGTTGAAGGAATCCAGAGCGGGATCGATGCCGCGCGAAACTTTGCGGTTTCGGGAACCACGGAGCCGATTGAGTCGGATTCGAAAGTGCTGCTCTTTTCGCCGCACCCCGATGACGAATGCATTATTGGCCTCCTTCCACTGCGGATGACGCGCGAGACCAAGATGCAGGTGATCAATGTGCCAGTCACGTATGGCAGCAATGTCGAGCGGCAGGCCGGACGGGCGCAGGAACTGGACGATGCGTGCCGTTTTCTGGGTTGGGATATTCTAAACCATTCGGACGGATATGCCTCGCTGGAGATGGATGATGTCGTTGCGATCCTGAAGCAGTTTCAGCCCGAGGTCATCGTTATGCCGCATTCGGGCGATTGGAACTCCCGGCATATTTCCACCCATTTCATGGTGATGGATGCCTTGAAGAAGATGGATTCCGCTTTTTCCTGCATGGTGGTGGAAACCGAGTTTTGGGGCGCGATGGACGATCCGAACCTGATGGTCGAGGCCGATGCCCAGACCGTGGCGGATCTTGTTGCGGCGACCTCGCTGCACACCGGAGAGGTGGCGCGCAACCCGTACCACCTGCTGCTTCCGGCCTGGATGCAGGACAATGTACGCCGTGGCGGCGAGCTGGTGGGCGGGCAGGGCGGCGAGGTGCCGGACTTCAGCTTTGCCACACTGTATCGCCTCTCGAAATGGGCGGACGGTGAAATGCGGAAGCCGTACGAGGGTGGACGCTATCTCGCGGCAGATGAAAACCCTGCGACCCTTTTATCGCCTTAAGCGGGAAATGCCCATTGCTTCAATCGCTGTATTCTTATAAATTTCGCGTTTTTTCGGAGTAGGAAGAGCTTGCTTCAAAAAGATCAACTGAACCAAAGGAGACCAAATGAAAGTATCATTTTACGGCCACACCCGGCAGTATCATAACATTAAGGAAGAGATCGACGGAAACATTGCCCGCGTACTGGAAAGCGGCAGCTATGTGATGGGCCCGATGGGTTCCGAATTCGAAGCCCAGGCATCTGAATATTTCGGCACCAAGCACGCGATTGGCGTAGGCAATGGAACGGATGCGCTTTGGCTGAGCCTCATGGCGCTTGGCATTGGCGAAGGCGACGAAGTCATCACCAATGCAAACACATTCTTCGCAACGGTTGAAGCCATCTGGATTGCCGGAGCGACTGCGGTATTGGTGGATTGCGATCCCGATACCAAGAACATTGATCCGGCTTCCATTGAAGCGGCCATTACCGACAAGACCAAAGCGATCATGCCCGTGCATCTCTACGGCCAGTGTGCCGACATGCCTGCGATCTGGGACATTGCCGAGAAGCATGGCCTGAAAGTGATCGAAGACAACGCGCAAGGCATCGACGGAAACGGCGACACCTTCAAGCAGGGTGACCGCAGCGACGCGGTAACCACCAGCTACATTATCCAGAAGAACCTCGGTTGCTTCGGTGATGGCGGAATGGTCTTCACCAACGACGACAGCGTGAACGAAATCATTCGCAAGCTGCGCAACCATGGATCGCCTGCCCGCAACGTACACAGCGCCGGATTCAACAGCCGCCTCGACGACATCCAAGCGGGTGTTCTGAGCGCCAAGATGAAGCACATCACCGAGTGGACCGACAAGCGTATTGGCTGGGCTGAAGTCTACGACAAGGAACTCGCTGGCTGCACAAGCTTCACCCGTCCGGTGAAAACCGAAGGATACCGCCACGTGTACCACCTCTACGTCCTCGACGTGAAGCAAGATCGCGACGGTTTCCTGGCCTTCTTGCAAGAGAACGGCATCGACGCGAAAACGCACTACTCCATCGCTTGCCATAAGCAAGAAGGCTTCCCGTGGGGCAAGCCGGCCGTCGTTGCGGAGTCGCTCGTGAATGCAGAGAAAAACGCCGACACGTGCCTGAGCTTGCCGATGTTCCCCGAGCTGACGCAGGAAGAGGTGGACTACGTGATTGAAAAGGTTAAGGAATGGGACGCCCAGCAGGGCTAGTCCGGCCATAATCCGACCGACACAATGAACCGGTCTGGTTGGGCTTGCCCACCAGACCGTGTTTATATGGCCAAGTAAGAAATGGACTGAACAGAGGAGAGATAGAGCATGAGTAACCCTTATAAAGTAATGGTAGTTGGAATGGGCAAGCGCGGAAAGCACCATGCCAATACCTTCCACGCCAATGATCGATTTGAAGTCGTCGGAATCTGCGACCTGGACGAAGCCGTTCTTGCGGATGCCGCCACCCAGTGCGGAAATCCCAAAACCGGCAGCGATGCCGCGGCTCTGGCCGCCGAAGTCAAACCCGATATTTTTTGTTTTTGCACCCACCCTGTTTTGCGCAAACCACTGATTCAAATAGGAATCGACAGCGGGGCCAAGTTGATTGCCTTCGAAAAGCCGGTGGCTCCCTCCAGCGCCGAAGCAATAGAGATCAAGGCCATGCTGGATGCGGCGGGCGTCAAGGCCGTGGTGAGCCATCAGCACCGCTATGGAGCACACTACCGCAAGGTGAAAGAGATTGCCGCGAGTGGTGCGCTTGGACGGGTTCACACGATTACGGCATCGGCCACCGGTTGGATGCTACACATGATGACGCACATGCTCGACTACATGCGCTGGTATAATGGCGAAGAAGCTGCCGAGTGGGTTATGGCGCAAGCCGCCGGACGGGGCAAATTGGACGATAAAATGCATCCTTCGCCCGACTACATCCAAGGCGTGGTTCAATATGCCAACGGCGTGCGCGGGATTGTTGAAGTCGGTGCAGGCGCTCCCGACCAGCCCGAGGTGGGCAAATGGTGGGGCAAGAACCGTATCTGTGTTCAAGGCACCGAAGGGTTTGCAGAAGTGCTCACGAATGGCGGATGGCGTTCCGTAACCAAAGACGGTGTGCAATCCGGCGAAGGCGTGATGGACTACAACATCGACATGCCTCCCTACATCGACGAAATGGCAACATGGCTCGACGGTGGTGCAGAGCACCAGTGCAGCTTCGACCAGGCCTACGACGGATTCATGACCATGGCGGCCATGATGCGTTCCGTCGTGGAAGGTGGGCAGGTTGCGCTTCCGCTGACCGAAGGAAAGGACGAAACCCAGATGCTGATCGACAATCTGGTCGATAAGCCCGTTCTGTTTGGTTCCGAACTACACAAAGCGGAATACGGAGCATAGTTAATGGAAGTCATTATCCGCCCAACTAAATTCGATGCCGCCATGTTGGCGGCTCGTCTGCTTGCCGAGAAAATTCGAAAGAAACCGGCGTCGGTCATTGGCCTGGCGACGGGGCGCACGATGGAGTGCGTCTATCCCAAGTTGGTGGACTTTCATCGGAACGAGGGTTTGGACTTTTCATTGGTTCGAACCTTCAATCTCGATGAATATATCGGTTTGCCTCCCGAAGATAAAAACTCCTATCGCCACTATATGAACCACCACCTGTTCGACCATGTGAACATCGACCTGCGGAATACCTTTCTGCCGGACGGCATGGCGGAAGATGTGGAACTGGCGTGTGCGCAGTATGAGGAAAAAATCCGGGAGGTGGGCGGAATTGATGTCCAGCTTTTGGGGATCGGGCGCTCCGGGCACATTGGCTTCAACGAATCGCTTTCGGCGTTGAAGTCGCGAACCCGCGCCAAGGCGCTGACCCCCATTACGATCGAGGAAAACTCCACCCTTTTCGACAAGCCGGAGGATATGCCCAGACGGGCGATCACGATGGGGGTGGGCACCATTCTGGAGGCCAAATCGATTATCCTTTTGGTGACCGGCGATACCAAGGCGGATATTCTGGCGAAAGCGGTCGAAGGGCCGATCACCTCGATGGTGTCGGCCTCGGCCATTCAGCTTCATGAGCATTGCCATGTAATTTGCAGTGCCGATGCCGCCGAGCAACTGGAAGGTGCGGACTACTATAATTGGATCTTTGAAAACGAGCCGGAGTGGGAGTCCTATCGCTAATCCGGTAAAGGAAAATTTGAGAAGCAGCGAAACATCTAACCATTAGGAAAAGGAGAACACATCATGAACGTAAACAGGCAGGAGTTTATTACAGCAACCGCGTTGGCGGCCGGGGCTGTTTCGTTGGCAGGATGCAGTACCACGAAAACGAGTGGAAACAGACAGAATATGTGCGGCTATGGTGCGCCATCGATGAAAAAGATCAAGGTCGGCATCATTGGCTTGGGCATGCGCGGCGGCGGCGCGGTCAACCGTCTCTCCAAAATCAAGGATGTCGAAATTGTGGCGCTTTGCGACCTGCGCGAAGAAAAGGTTGCGAATGCGCAAAAGACCCTGGCCAAGGCCGGTCGCAAGCCTGCGAAGGAATTTTCGGGGACCGAGGAGGCGTGGAAGAAACTGGTTGCACTCGACTTGGACCTGGTCTACGTCGTTACCCCGTGGCGCTGGCATGCGCCGATGTGCGTCTACGCTATGAAGAGCGGCAAGCACGCCTGCACCGAAGTGCCCGCAGCCGTAACGATCGAAGAGTGCTGGGAGCTGGTTGAGACTTCGGAAAAAACCGGCAAGCACTGCATGATGCTCGAAAACTGCTGCTACGACTTCTTCGAGATGCAGACCCTCAACATGGTGCGGCAGGGCGTCTTCGGCGAACTGACCCATGGAGAAGGTGCATATATCCATGCCTTGTGCGGATTGCTCGCAAACGAAAAAAATGGCTATCAGGACATGTGGCGCTTCAAGCAGAACAACACGAAGAACGGAAACCTCTATCCCACCCACGGATTGGGTCC
>DAOVNC010000052.1 GCA_030630445.1 Kiritimatiellales bacterium
ATGGGGCCGACCTTTTTTACTTTCCCGTCATACGCAACCCCATCCACGATGTCGGTCTGCCAATGATCGTCGATCTGGAAAACGGAAAGGCCGAATGGCTGGAGGGTCTTCTTGGCAAACGCCGCGTTTTCGGCCAGGATTTTTTCGGTCGATGCGCCGGAGCCACTCAGGTTGCGGTGGTACCAGGTGCAGTAGACCGCGGGCTTGGGTGGAAGGTGGATATCGTACACTTTTGCGATGTCGTCGGCGTAGCGCTCAAGACCCTTGCGGGCATCGGCGAAAAACCCAATGAGCAGGATGTCGGTTTTTCGGGATGCACCCGGCTGTATGCGGAGCAGGCCAAAGTCGAGCTGGGTTTCCAAGCGGGGGATGCCCTCGCTGAACGAGGGCAGCATGAGCCCGACGCCGCGTCGCTGGGTGAGCCAGCCGCACACCACGCCGTTGCGGGTGACGGGGTTGGCCAGGACGCTATAGGCATAGCTGCCTTTGGGGTCGGTGGCGGGGCGCAAGCCGCCGGTGCCCAGAGTATTGAGCCGGGCGGCATCCATGCCGAGGTCGAAGGACATCTTGGCAATGGTAAGTCTCTTGAGATCGACGGGTTTTTTGCCGGGGTTGGCGACGCGGGTTTCGAGGTGGGCGAACGGATTGCCGTCGTAGAGGGTGAGGGCGGTGGTGCTGTCGCCATGTTGCAGTACCAACCGCTGACCGGTGCCCCAGAGCGGGTCGTTGCATTTGAGCGTTTTCGGGTCTTGGATTGTGCCGGACAAAGTAATCGTGGCCGAGTGTTTTTTGGCGGCTAGCGAGGAGAGGGAAATGGCGTTTTGCTTCACCTCGATCCGAATTAAATCATTTTCAATCACCGCCGCCTGCGTTGCCGCAGCCAGCATTCCCATTGAAAGACCTATGGCAAATCTCATCATTCTGCATCTCCTCTGGATTAGGACGGCGAGGGTATAAAACGGGCGAACCCCAAAGCAATCGATTTCCGATTCGGGGTTTACAATTATGCGAGGGGAAACTAAGAAAGTCCCATGGAAACAGGTCGATTTCAGGTTAATGGTTTTGAAGTGCTGGCGGTGCCGGTACTTTACGATAACTTTGTCTATCTCGTTTGCCGCGAGGATGAGGCGGTACTGATCGATGCGGGGGAAGCCCAGCCCGTTTTCCAAGCGTTGGAAGAAAACGGCCTGCGATTGCAGAAGCTGCTGATCACCCACACGCACCACGACCATATTGGCGGGTGCCGTGCGATACAGGATCGGCTGGGTGTGCAGTCGACCAGTCCCGGCATAGAATCCGGAACCTTCCCGATGCTGGGGACGGTCTGCGAGTCGATATCTACGCCGGGACATACGGGCATCCACAAGGTCTACCATTTCCCGGAGCTTGGAATCTTATTTGCCGGCGACACGCTCATCAACGGCGCTTGTGGCCGGATTCTGGACGGAACCGCCGAGCAACTGTTATCCAGCCTGCGGAAAATTTGCGAGATGCCGGACGAAACGCGCATCTTTGGCGGGCACGACTATCTCGTCAAAAACATGGAATTCGCGCTGAGCGTCGAGCCGGACAACAAAGATGTGAAGGCCCGCCTCGATCTCTACCGCACCGATCCCGCCTCCGCCATTTTCGCGACGTTGGCCGAGGAAAAGAAAACCAACCCCTTCCTGCGGGTCGACACCTGCGGGGAGTTTGCCGATCTACGGGAACGGAAAGATTGTTTTTGATATGGATGCGGGATAGGGCTCCGCCCGTCCCGCCTATCATTCAGTCCGCCAGCTCGATTTCTTCGCCGGCGCACCACTCGCGGACGGCCTTCCGGGTCGCGGCATTTTCGTAGGCGTACCACGAGTCGAGCAGCTCCTTTTCCGCCAGAAGATCCTTGTAGTAGGCATAGGCGCTGCGCCGGCTAAAAATCTTGTGCACCGTGTCGTATTCGTCGGGCATCATTTCATCCACAAAGCGGAGGACGAGGTGAGTTCTGAGATCGAGCGATTTTTTGTGGGGGATTTCGACGACACTGTCCGACTCATATATTTCATCAGGAATCTCGTCAAAATCGCTATACTCAGAGTGGAAATAGATCTTGCCGGCCTTCTTGTCCAGAAGCGCGGTGTGCTCCCCATGCCCTCCACAACCGACAAATTCAAATGCATCCTCGATTTCCGAAAACTTTATCTTCATCTCCTCTCCTCCTCGTCAAATCCGATTGCTCTCCAGCACCGCTTTCTTCACATCGCCCCAGGTGCGCCCCTTGAGGTCGCGCGGGTTGGGTTCCTCTTCCGCGTCTTCGAAATAGCTCAGTGACTTTTCGACATACCAGACGTTTTCATCGCTGTATTTTTCGGCGAAGAAACCAAGCATCTCATCCCGGCTGAACAGGGTTAGTAGCTCGGCGTAGTCCCAAAAGTCCTTTTTGCTTCCGCGGTTCGCGATGGCGTTGAGCTTCATCGCGGCAATGTCTTCGAGGCTGGCCATTCGGATTCCCTCAATCGTGGCTGGGGTTCCAATCGTTGGATTCCGGAGCAGTTCGAGCAAGGGGGCTGGAGCCGCATTATTGTGCAACGTTAATGCGTCCATGTTCCCATCTCCTGGCTTTTGCGGAAGGCGCGGAAGGCCTCGGGGCGGAGGCGGAACTGGTTGGCGAAAAAGAAGATGGTTTTGCGCTGGAGCGAGGGGGCGTGGAGTAAAACATCTTTTACGGTATCCGCGCCATACTGGTTCCATATGGCCTGCACATCCGAGCGGGTTCCCCGGTCCATCACGCGGGGGATGATGAAACCACGGTGCTTTTCTGCATCCACTGTCGCGGCATCCACATCCCAGAAGAGATGCTTCGACAAGGTTTGCAATAGGGCACCCTTTTTCATGGCTGGGAAGTTAACATGAAGCCTTTCTTGTTGTAAGCGGGCGGGGGCTAATTGAAGAGCGGGAAGAGCACGTCGTACTGCTCCATTAGCGCTTGCGGCATGACGCGGGTTCCGGAGAGGACGGGCATGAAGTTAGTGTCGCCCGTCCAGCGGGGGACGATGTGCTGGTGGATGTGGTCTTTCAAACCGGCACCGGCCGCCGCGCCGAGGTTGTAGCCAAGGTTCAGCCCATCGGGCTTAAGTTCGGCTTTCAGGACTTCGACGGCATCAATGGTTAAGTTGGTCATTTCCAGTCGCTCCTCGGGGGTCATCTCCCGAAGGTGTTCGAGGTGGCGGTAGGGGGCGACCATGAGGTGTCCGCTGGTGTAGGGATAGCGGTTCATCACGACGGCGCAGGTTTTTCCGCGCTTGAGCAGCAGGTTGTCGCGGTCGTTTTCCGCCGCGAACATTTCGCAGAGAAAACACCCTGCCTCTTTGTCGCCGAGGATGTATTCAATGCGCCACGGCGCCCAGATCGTTTTTTTCATGCTTTGATTCCTTTTTTGATGAAACACCGGTGCCGCTCAGCCGACTGCGTCCGCCGCTGGAGCTGTGTACATTGATTTGCGTGCCGATACGTTCCTTGAGCGCGCCGACGTGCGAGATCACGCCGATGAGCTTCCCGTCCTGTTTTAGTTCCGCTAAGGCTTCGAGTGCGTCTTCAAGCGCGTCTTCGTCGAGTGTGCCGAAGCCTTCGTCGAGGAAGAGCGAATCGACGCGGATATGTTTGCTGGCCATGCGCGATAGACCGAGTGCAAGCGACAGGCTCACCACAAAGCTTTCGCCGCCGGAAAGGTTTTTGACGGGGCGGATTTCACCGGCTTGGTAGTTGTCGACCACGTTGAGGTCGAGCGGTTGCTGCTTGTCACGGACGAGGAGGTAGCGATCACTCATTTTCGCAAGCTGTTGGTTGGCGTGCGAGACCATCAACTCGAAAGTCAGCCCCTGCGCGAAGTTGCGGAATTTCTTGCCGTCGGCCGAGCCGATGAGTTCGTGCAGCGTGTTCCAGCGGGCGCATTCAACCTGCTGTTTCTCGATTTCACCGAGTTTATCCGTATGAAGTGTCGCCGCCTTTTGGTTGGCCGCAAGCTGGCTTTTGAGGTCTCCAATCTGTTCTTTGAGTTGATCGCAATCTGCGGCGAGCGTTGCGTGGTTTTCTGGGGTAATTCCGAGCGGGTTTTCCGTCTGGATCGATTCGAGTTGTTGCTTGCTCTCTTGCCGCTGTTTTTTCAGGAGTTTGATTTTTCCCTGAAGAAGCACGATCGCTTGTTGGCTTTTGGTCAATTGAGTACGAGCCATTTCTTCGGCTTTTTTTGCGTCACGGAGCATCGCCTGGTTTTCTTTTTCGATGGCATCGGGCTGGCAGTCGCTAAACACCGCTTCGCGCTCGGCTTGCAGTTTTTTGACGGACGACTTGGACGCTTCTAGCACTTCGGTTTGTTGTTGGATACGGGTTTCATGCTCCCCGATCTGCTCGGCCTGGCTGGTCCGCGTGGTGGTGAGGCTGGCGAGGGTTTGCCGTAGTTCGGTGGCCTGTTTTTCCGCTTTCATCCAGCGTTCTTGCCGAAGGTGTAGTTCCGTTTCCGCCGTAGGGAGGGTGACTCCATACGGTTCGATCTCCTTTTGAACCCGAGTTTGGATTTCGGTTCGTTCGGTTTCAATTTCCATTTGTTGGGTCTGGGCCATCCGAGCCTTTTCTTCTGCGGCCTCGGTGTTGAGCCGATAGACCGCTTCGTGCGCTTGATCTCGCGCGGTTTTTGCAGTGGCTTGTTTTTGTTCCAGTTGTTCGAGGGTTTGGATGCGCTGGGTGATGACCTCCGTCTCTTCTGTAGCACCGGGGGCCAGGGATTGAAGTTCGGCTTCATCTTTTGCGAGCGTCTGCTGGAGGGTTTCGCTCAGCGCTTGGGCGGCAGCATCTTTTTGAGTCAGCGCATGGATCTGTTTCGCGAGTTTGGCTAGTGCGGCATTAACCTGATCGAGCGCGTTGGTTGGGGGTGCGGGAAGATCGACCGCAAAGGGATGTTCGAGTGCGCCGCAGAGCGGGCAGGGCTGTCCGTCGGCCAGCGCGTTGCGCTCGGCTTCGAGGCTCTCGATTTTTTGCTGAAGCTGTAGATTCTTTTGTAGGAGAGATTGCTGGCGCAGGAGACCTTCCTGCTCCGCTTTTTTTGGGATCAGTTCTTTGGCCACCGCTTTGGCTTCGGCTGATTTTTCAGTCAGGCTGGAGCGGGTTTTTTCCAGTTGCTGTTCGAGGGCAATCCGCCGGGTCAGCGCGTCGAGTTGTGTGCGCCAGTCGGGCAGGGTCTTGCCGCCGAGCGCGGTTTTTTGTTCGCCTTCGATCTTATCTAGTTCGGCTTCGGCGGTCATCAAGCACTCTTTGGAAGCACTCCACTTTTCTTTTTCTCGTTGGGAGGCCTGACGGGCTTTTTTTGTCGCTTTTTCGGCGGCGGTTTTTTTTGTTGTGAGAATTTCGATCTGTTCCAATGATTGGAGAATGGCGGCCAGCTGACGGACTAGTTGGGCATCTTGCGCATGTTCTTTTTGATAGGTCTCTGCTTCGGCTTGTTGGGGTTTGAGTTGTTCGAGGTTGATTTCGTTGGCACGTTTTCGTTTTTGTAGCGCCTTGTATTCGGTCTGCTGTTCTTGGAGTGCCGTATGCTCTTTTTTATAGTTTCTTTGGCGCTCGGCCATCTGGGTGTCGAGCTCGCGGACCTGACGCAAAATGGGCCGCAATTTTTCGTGCTCCGCCTCCGCCTCCTCCAGTCGTTTTGCGGCTTCTTTATGAAGACCTTCGGCTTGCTCTCGATTTTTCCCAAGGTTTGGAAGTGCGGCGTTCGTGGTTTCCAATTCCGTTTTCAAAGATCGGATGCGCTTTTGTGCATCGAGCGCGACCTTTACTTCGTCGCGCTTCTGGGCTTCTATTTTATGTTTTTCTTCCCCTTGTTTCAGGTCGAATCGAAGCTGTTCGAGCACTCCGGGTTCCAATAGTTGAATGCCGCCAAGCCCCGCCTTCAATTCATTCAGCGTTTGGTTCTCGGCGCTGTTGCGCTGATGCACCAGCTTAGAGATTTCGGTATAGATTTCCGTGCCGGTAATCTGCTCCAAAATGGGGGAGCGCTCGTCGGCATTGGCCTTCAGAAATGAGTCAAAGCTGCCCTGCGCAAGGAGGATCGAGCGGGTGAAGCGATCGAAGCCCATGCCCATCACATCATCAATCTTATCCTGCACCTCCTTCAGCTTTTCGGCCAGCAGGGTTCCTTCGGCATCGGCCAGTTCGCGCCTGGGCGACTGCAAAGGCGCTCCAGCCTTGTTCCGCGCGCGATGCTGGTGCCAGTTGGCGCGAAAGGTTCCTTTCGCTGTCTCGAAAAGAACTTCGGAATAACATTCGCCCGTCTGGCGCGACATCACCTCATTCTGGCTCTGATTAATGCGATCCAGCCGTGGCGTCTGGCCATAGAGCGCCAAGCAGAGTGCATCCAAAATCGTCGTCTTACCCGACCCCGTCGCGCCCGTGATCGCAAACAACCCATTGGCTTCATAGTCCGGGTGCGTGAAATCAATGCACCACTCGCCATAAAGCGAATTCAGGTTCTTAAAGCGTAGTTCGAGGATTTTCATTCAACGCTCTCGATTGCCAGCGCGGCACAGAACGCTGTACGCAAACTGGAAAGGTGACCACTTGTGATCAATTTGTCTTCTAGTGCTTTGAGTATTTGTAATGGTTTCTGATCAGAACGTCCGGGCAGCGATAGCCCTAGATGATTTTCTAGGTCCTTGTCGAATTCAAATGGATCGGCCAGAGTGAATGTATTGCTCCTATTCCGAATGAGCTGATTGATTGCGGCATGCTCATTCTTCTCATCATCGTTATCAAACATGATGCCGTGATAGATTCCAAAGCATTCGAACAGGCTTAAGAAGCGGTGAAAGTTGTATTTGCCTAGAGCGTCCACGATGAGCACACGTTCTTTAGTTAGGTCATGCCACTCATTTGCCAATAGATAATTAAACAATGCTTTTTCGGTGGCTCCCTCAACAAGGAGCACCTTATCTGCAAAGAACATTGAAGCACGGTCGGAATCAAGCCAGAGCTGAAAGCGGAACTTCTCATGCTGATTCGAAATTTCATCAGCTGGGGCATTATTAATTAGTTTCTGCGCGTTTGTTTTTTTACATGGATCAACCGCAGGGTCATCTACAAATGCTTGGAGAGCGTTAAGAAAATCTCCTCCTGATTTAATCAGGCCCTCTTTGTCAGATTGCTTCAGCTGATGCACTTTAGAGGTGAAATTAACTTTCTGAATTCGGCATACTTGGCAAAGTTCATCACTGCTCTTCCCTACAAATACAGGGGAATGGGAGGTTACAATTACCTGTTGCTCTGATTCCTGCCCGAGTCTGCGCAGATGATAAGCCATGTTTTCTTGCTGTGATGGATGCAGAAAAGCTTCTGGTTCTTCAAACAGCAACAAGGTGAAATCGGGATTAAATTCCTTTTTCTTTACTTCCTTTTCATCCTTGAAGCCCGGAGCGAGGCGAATTAATTCATAAATCACGGATCGCTGGAAACCATGGCCAAAACGATCTAAATCAAATGCTGTATCGCCAAGTAGCATATCAACGAAGGCATATTTAACCAGTGATTTTGATATTTCTTCAGGTGATATGGGATTCACAGACAGGTCAATCTTCACATTCCATTGATTAAGAGCGGTATTGATCGGCTGGGCAATTTCTGAAAGAAAGCCATTTTCCTGTTTTGCTTCGGAGTTTAGAGCATCAAATGCTTGGCCAAGCTGATTGTATGCGGGGCTTTTAGAGACGACCTTCTTAAGCATAAAATTAAGCATGTTTCGTAACGGGGATGGCCCCGTTGTTTTCATTTGCTCGCCCGGTGTTGTTAGTGCGGGGATGTAGACAATGCTTCCGCATTTGGCTGTGCCTATATTCTTAGCACCATAGAAAAGGTCATCTTCTTGAATTCCATTTACGACTGCATAGATATTGCTCTGCTTTGACTTAACTTTATCCCCTTTGAAATATCGTTTCAGGATGATGGAGCTATTGACGACTCCTTCTTTGTATTTATCAGCCAGATTCTCCCATTCGTCCGCAGATAGCCGAAATGAGATTTCAATCCAGGATTCCTGATCGTTTGTTCCTTTTTTTGGAAAGTCATCTTCACTCCATTTTGCATCTTCATAAAAACACCGTAGTGCATTGATGACATTACTTTTTCCTGCATTGTTAGATCCGACCAGTAACAAGAAATCGTGAGCTTCAATTTCTCCATCAACTATAGATCTGAAATTATGAATCTTTATATGTGTGATTTTCATAGGGCATCCTTAGTGGGCGATCCGCTGTCGAGTTTTCCGCCTTTTTGCGGCAGGGCTTTGACCATTTTATCGAAGTCACTTTCAAACAGGCGGTCTTGGGTGATGCGGTATTTTTCGAATTCGGTTTCGGCGTGGGATTTAGCCAGTTCTGCCGTTACCTTGCCCGCATCCTGAAGAATTTCCCGGTCCCAGAGTTTGAGGAATCCGCTCAATCGTTCCTCCCAGTCTGCCATGGTCATGGGGATACGGCGCATGGCTTGGAGTTCAGCCATATCAAGGTAGGCCGAAACAATGCGCTGCATTTGGCCCAATTCAGATTCAGAGAGGTAGTTTTTGGCGATGGAAACATCGTATTTGTGGATTTTTCCTTCGGGTGCTCCCTCCCAGTGGGTCAGGCCCATGTTTTCTTTTTGGTGATCCACACGGTCTACAATGACTTCCGCCGCTGTATTGCCATGAATGGCATAGTGCATCTTGTTTTGAACGGCAGCAAAGAAGCGTTTTGTTGCAGAGGCGGATGGATCGTAATCCAGTGCGGAGGCATAAATGTCGGTGATTTTCTGGTAGAACTTGCGCTCGCTCATCCGGATTTCCCGGATGCGCTCCAGCTGCTCTTCAAAATATTTTTTACCGAGGATAGAGCCATCATTTTTCAGGCGTTCATCATCCATCGTATAACCTTTGATGGTGAATTCCTGAATGATCGTCGTCGCCCATTTGCGGAACTGCACGGCACGTTCGGAGTTGACCTTGTATCCGACGGCAATGATTGCGGCTAGGTTGTAGTGTTTGGTGTTGTAGTTTTTGCCGTCTGCGGCAGTTATTCGAAAATTTCGAATAACTGAATTCTCTTGCAACTCGTGGTCGGCAAACACCTTCTTTAGATGATAGTTGATGGTGTGCGTTTCAACATCATAAAGAATCCCCATCATTTTTTGGGTTAGCCAGATGTTTTCATCGGCATAAACTGCCTCAACACCCCCCTTGCCGCTGGCCGCGATAAAGGTCAGGTATTCAGCTGCCGATGAACGGATAATGGAGGTCTCGTTTTTCTCTTTTTTACTCATGCTCGCGTTCCAGTCATTCGTTGTTTTGGTCGGCTTCGTGGAGGGTTTGGAGGATTTCGGCGTAGCTGGCGGTTAGTTCGGGGCGCTGGTCGGCTGGGATTTCGTATTCTTCGAGGCAGCGGGCGAAGACATCGGTTGGCGCTAAGTCGTCAAGCGTTTCGGCGGTGTCGATCCGCTGGAGAACGCGATCCATGACGCGCTTGTTTTTGATGCGGCGGATTTCGAGGTGCGTGCCTTCGATGGCGGCTTCAACCTGCTCGCGCAGGTCGGGTGCGATGTCGGCGTCGGTGTATTCAACTTCGACCCATGCGTTGCTTCGTTCGAGCTTGAGTTGCTTGAGCGCTTCGAGGATTTCTTCCATCCCGCCTGCGATACGGCGGAGGGGCTGGAAACAGGGCACGGGGATTTCGGCGACTTGTGGCATGCGGCCTTCGAAGGCGATTTGGAGCACGAGCTTTTGCTGGTTGGCCTCGCCGAAGCCCATGGGTATGGGGGAGCCACAATAGCGCATGGTTTCGGATTGGGCGACCTTTTGCGGGACGTGGAGGTGGCCGAGGGCGAGATAGTCGAAACAGGCGGGGAAGGCGGTGGCTTCGATGTGGTCGAGCGAGCCGACGTTGAGGTCGCGTACGCCGTCGTCGGCTAGCGTGGTTCCGCCTGCCGCGAAGCAGTGTCCCATTCCGATGATGGGAATGTCTAGATCACCGCGCGCGGCTTCGGCGCGTTCGCCGATGTGGCGGTAGTGGGCGCGGTAGCCTTGGGCTAGTTTGGCGCGTTTGTCGTCGATGGATTCGCCGGCTTCGGCTTGGCGGATGTCGCGGTCGCGCAGATAGGGGACGGCGCAGACGATGGCTTGCGGCTTGCCGTCGGCGTTGCGGCAGACGACGATTTCGTCGTCCGCATCCATTGCGCCGACTACATGGACGTTCAGCGCTCCGAGCAGTGCCTTGGGCGCGTTCAGAAACGAGGGCGAGTCGTGGTTGCCGCCAATGACGACCACCTGTCGGCACGTGGCGGAATGAGCGATGCGGCAAAGGAAGGAATAGTAGAGTTCCTGGGCGCGGTTGCTGGGGGCGGTGGTGTCGAAAACATCGCCGGCAATCAGCAGAACATCGACCTGCTCGTTCTCGATATGCGCTGCCAGCCAGTCGAGGAACGCTTCGAACTCGTCATGGCGCCGTCGGCCATAAAGTGAACGGCCGAGGTGCCAGTCGGAGGTATGTATGACTTCCATCTACTTCCTATTTATTCGCTATCGCCGTAGCCATAGTTTTCGGCCACGAAGTCGAGGTCCTTGTCGCCGCGCCCGGAGAGGTTGATGAGGATGGATCCGCTTCCCATCTCCTTGGCCTTTTCCATCGCGAAGGCGACGGCGTGCGCGCTTTCGAGCGCGGGGATGATTCCTTCCAGACGGCTGAGTTTGTAGAAGGCGTCGAGGCACTCTGTATCGGTGGCGGAGGCGTACTGGATGCGGCCTTCGTCTTTGAGATAGCTGTGCTCGGGGCCGACGCCGGGATAGTCGAGTCCGCTGGCAATGGAGTAGACGGGCGACGGCTCGCCTTTGTCGTCCTGAAGCAGGTAGCACTTGAAGCCGTGGATGACGCCAGGCATGCCGTAGGTCATGGTGGCGGCGTGGTCGCCGGTTTCGGTGCCGCGGCCCATGGGTTCGACGCCCCAGATTTCGCAGGGGTCGTCGAGGAAGGCGGAGAAGAGGCCCATGGCGTTACTGCCGCCGCCGACGCAGGCGGTGAGGAGGTCGGGCAGGTTACCGGTCATTTCCTGGAACTGCTCGCGGGCTTCGATGCCGACGACGCGCTGGAAGTCGCGCACCATCATCGGGAAGGGGTGCGGGCCAACGACGGAGCCGATGCAGTAGATGGTGGTTTCGGGGTCTTCGAGGTAGGCCCCGAAGGCGGAGTCGACCGCTTCCTTAAGGGTTTTGAGGCCGGCGGAGACGGGCACGACCTTGGCGCCGAGGAGTTTCATGCGGATGACGTTGGGATGCTCCTTGACGATATCGACTTCGCCCATGTGGATTTCGCATTCGAGGCCGAAGTAGGCGGCGGCGGTGGCGAGCGCGACGCCGTGCTGGCCTGCGCCGGTTTCGGCGATGAGCTTTTTCTTGCCCATGTATTTGGCGAGCAGGCCTTCGCCCATGCAGTGGTTGAGCTTGTGCGCGCCGGTGTGGTTGAGGTCCTCGCGCTTGAGGTAGATCGCCGCGCCGCCGCAGAGTTCGGACAGGCGCTTGGCGTGGTAGGTGGGGGTCGGGCGGCCCTGGTAGTGGGTGCGGATGGAGCGCAGTTCGTTGATGAAGTCGGCCGATTGGCTGATTTTAAGGTAGGCGTCGTGGATGTCTTTCATGGGGCCGATGAGCTGGGGCGGGAGAAACGCTCCACCATATTCGCCAAAGTTGCCTTCTGCATCCGGGGTGGTTTCGAGGTAGCTACTGTAGTCTTTTTTCATCTGGCCCAACTCCTTGATTCAATGGATTAAAAGGTCATAGGGTAGTTAAAAAAAGGGGGGCGGGCAAGATGAACCGCGCTTGAATTCCGTACAGATAAACAAGGGATATGATCCATGTACATCCGGGGCCGTCTGTGGTTATTATCCGGGTTGTATCGAGAGATAAAACCAGAGGTTTGGAGAGATCGCTATGCAGAAGAAAACAGATGCACTCGAGCGCATGTACCGATATTTGGCGGACAAGGAAAAAGGCTACCGCACCCGTGCACTCAAGATGTTCCCCCACGTATGTGGAAGCTGTAGTCGAGAGTTCGAAGGCAAAGGGCTAAAGGAACTGACGGTCCACCACAAGGACCACGACCACGACAACAACCCGCCCGACGGCAGCAACTGGGAACTACTCTGCATCTATTGCCACGACAACGAACACGAAAAACACAAAATGAAGGGCTACGGTGCCGTCGAAAAGTCGTTCCAAGCTGGCGGCTTCTCCGCCTTCGACGGGCTCGATGCCCTGCTTTCACCGGATCCGAAGGATGAAGACAACGATTAAATGTTCCATCTGCCCGAAAGGGTGCGAGCTGGCTCCCGGCGGGATTGGCGACTGCCGGGTGCGGAAAAACATCGGAGGGAAAATCGTTTGCACGACCTACGCCTTGCCCTGTTCGATGAACGTTGATCCGGTCGAAAAAAAACCGCTCTACCACTTTTTGCCAGGCTCGCCGATCCTCTCCATCGCCACCGCCGGCTGCAACCTGCACTGCAAGCAATGCCAAAACTGGCAGATCTCGCAGTCGGAGCTCTTCACCACCTCCCTGCCCGACGTGTTTCCCGAAGACGTTGTCCAAATGGCCATCGAGCAAGACTGCCCTGCCATTGCCTACACCTACACCGAGCCGCTCGTCTCCTTTGAATACACCTACGACTGCTGCAAGGCCGCCGCCGCGGCCGGAATCAAAAACGTGCTCGTCACCGCCGCCTACATCAACCCCGACCCGCTCCGCGAAATCTGCCGTTTCGTCGATGCCGCCAACGTCGACCTCAAATCCTTCTCCGACGACTTTTACCGCACCATCTGCGACGCCCGCCTCGCGCCCGTGCTCAAGGCGCTGACGATCATGAAGGAATGCGGCGTGATGCTCGAAGTCACCAATCTTATCATCCCGACGCTCAACGATTCCGAAGAGGAAACCAAACAGCTCTGCGGCTGGATCGCCGAAAACCTGGGTTTCGAAACCCCGCTGCACTTTTCGCGTTTCTTCCCGCAAAACGAGCTCAAGCATTTGCCGCCCACACCCGAAGAGACCCTCCTGCGCGCCCGCGAAATCGCCCTCCAAACGGGCCTCCAGTTTGTCTATGTCGGCAACCTGCAAAGCGACGAAGGAGAAACCACCTGGTGTCCCCGTTGCAGCCAACCGCTCATCGAGCGCACCGGCTACCACATCCGCAAAAACCGCATCGCCAACGGCCAA
>DAOVNC010000466.1 GCA_030630445.1 Kiritimatiellales bacterium
ACCACGCTACGCTCTTGAATTTCGACCGCCGTCCGAATCTGCTTGCCAGCGGCCAGCACACTGCGTTTCACATAGTCCTTTTCCACCGGGCTACGGTATAGATCGCGCAGATCCGGCAATGCCTCCTTCGCCGCCGCACCAAACACACCGAGCGCCTTGGCGGAATATTGCCGCACCTGCGGATGCTCATCCTGAAGACACGAATGGAGCGCGCGCACCGCCGCTTCGGATGGAACAATGCCGGAAAGTTTGCCCAAGGCCGACGCCGCCAGCCGACGCACCAGCGGCGATGAAGAATCAACCAGTTCCACCAGCTCGCCGAACGCATCAGCTCGGGCGCTATTGCCCAGCTCCGACGCCCGTGCCGCCAGCTTTTTTTCATTGGAAGCATCCATGACTTATTGCGACTCCTTCCGACTCTTCACCGCGTCAGCGGCCATAATCAGTCACCGACGCCGTGAAGGTCGCTCCTTAAAGCATCTCGATCTTTTCCACCTCATCCGGCGCATCACCCACCGACACCGTATAATCGGCAAACGAACGCGGCGGCTTCTCTCCGCAGTTCTTCTCGACTTTCACGAGGTCGAAGAGCTTCTGCGCGGGGGCGTTGCCTAGAATCCATCCACAATTTCGGGCTTCAGTTCGCCAAGGTCAGGGCATTGAATAGACCCATCAGAATTCACGATTAAACTCCTGTGAACCTTGGCAGACGAGCATTGTCCATGCGGAGAATTGTGTTGCCACCAAATGACCTTCAGCACCTCCATACTCCCATCAGGGCGAGCAGACGAGGCATCGTTTTCGAAGAGCTTTGGAAGGATGCCTTTGATCACTTCAGCATCTGCATCATTAAACTTGGTTTTACATGCAAGTTGTGGATTCATACTTCCATAGGACACATAGATCGCTTCATCAACACGATGCTTCATCCCCATTGTATCGGAACCTTTTTTAGTTCCATCCCCTTCCCCACTTACGCTTTTGGTTATCTGGGTGCTTGTGATACTAACCTTATCCACGGAGAACGCGGTGTGGATTGAAACAGGGCCGCGAATCGGGATTGAAACCCCAGCCCCTTTTTTCTCTCCGCTGTAGGCAAAGACCTGCCCAAAGGCACGGACATCAAACCATTTTTCACAAGCAAGTTGTGTATTTTCGGAAGGGGTTTTATTTTTTTTAATCACAGTTTCCGCCCGCTCTCGGAGTGACTTGCATTCGTCCAACTTATTGTCGTCCGACTGAACAAACACATTTCGGCCCTCTTGCATCAATCGATTTCTGATTTTTCGCTTAATGCAGACATCGGATACTTCCCCTGTTCCGCTATAGTTTGTGCGAGGACGATTTCCATCTAAAGGATCGCCGTTGGGATTTGCATTTTTCACGCTGAACACGACTGCGAAGTCGATCTTATTGGTTAAACTCATTTCATTCTCCTTCAGTTTTATTTTTTGATTCTATAAGAACGGTTCTTTGACAATGGAATCCCAAAAGAAACTCCCCGCCCAATGGCATTTTTTCATCTGTATACTCGTCTGGATCAAACAAGTTCATGATTTCATCCAGTTCCTCCTGATATTTCTTTATCCGTGCTCCTAGGCGAGCCTTGTAGGGAACGAGCTTCAACTCTATGGTTCTCCATGTACTGCATGGATAGTCCGCAAAACGTTGCATGAGGCGCGCCGCATTCGTGGGACGTTTCTCTCCGGCGAGTCCCAATGCAAATCCTTCAATTCCATCTCCCACGGCCAACAATCGACCATAGAGATAATCCCTTGTTTTTCTTGTTCGATCCAATGCCATAACATGATCCTCCGTTTCCTTGTTGTAGTTTTTATAAAGCGCACAGGTGATTCCCAATATCTTTTCCCATTCCCACACATCGAAGGCACTCCTTCGAACCGCATTGTGAAAACACGAATTAAGCAAATCCTTTGGCAATGGCATCCCATCAACAATGCAGGGAAGCAACCGGGAAATGGTGGCACGCTTAAGCTTGTCATCGACATCTTTTCCATAAGCGGCTTTTGCAATATCGTTCGGAGATGGTGCACCAATGAATTTTGTGTCCTTTCCAAAATTTTGAAACCAGCAACAACTCCGGTGCCATGACTCAATTCGTTTCAGAAATTCCGATCCAGTCAGTTCCCGATAGAAGGTAATTGCCATACGTCCTGGCGTAGCGGAATCCAGTCCCATGACTACAATCTCATCGGTTTCGCCAAGCCTTGCGGAATATCCAGCAATACGCTTGGAGAGCTTAAACCCAAACTGCTGAGCCGTATTGACCACGGGTTCCTCGTCTTCATCATCCCCGAAAAGAACAAACGTATTCTTCAGGACATTCGGAACGTCCGAACCGGAGACCGCCCAGGAAACGATGGCCTGAGAACCACTACGCCATCCCTGACGGGCGATCAACCAGCGCAATGCATTGTACGCCTTTTGGGAAACCTCAAAATCCACCCCGCAAACCTGACTGTCCTCAGTAAAACGCCCGCGATAAGTAAAGCCGGACGAATCGTTCGACGAGATAAGCTTCGCCTTGTCTCCGCTGTTTCTGATCTTCGCGGGATGAGAATCAGCCAG
>DAOVNC010000106.1 GCA_030630445.1 Kiritimatiellales bacterium
AACCGATTCCGACGAATGCACCGACCGCAATGCAGCAGGCCCAGATCGACCGCGCCTATGGCATGTTTTGCCATTTTGGCATCAATACCTTCCACGACATGGAGTGGACCGATGGAACCAAACCGGCGTCCTCCTACGCCCCTACCGCGGTCGATGCCGACCAGTGGGTGCGCACGGCCTATGAATCCGGCATGCGCTATTTCATCATGATCTCCAAGCACCACGACGGGTTTTGCATGTGGGACAGCCCCTACACGACCTACGACGTGGGGAGCTCGGGAAATACCACTGATGTCGTGCGGGCGGTCGCGGATGCTTGCGAAAAATACGGACTTTCGTTGGCGATCTACTATTCGCTCTGGGATCGGCATGAAGCCTCCTACGGATCTTCCGGATACATCGACTATATGGAAAACCAGCTCACCGAACTGCTCACCAACTATGGTCCGGTGGTGGAGCTGTGGTTCGATGGCGGATAGGATAAACAGAATACATATTGGGATGTACCGCGCATCTATGATTTGGTCAAGCGGTTGCAGCCGGACTGCCAGGTCGCGGTAAACTGGAGCATCGGCCTTCCCGACAACCCTGACTACCATTTGGTTCGTCCTGATCAGCAGATGGAAGGGTATCCTATACGGTACTTCCCGAGCGATTTCAGGTTGGGCGATCCTATGGAGCCCAAGTTCCCTGACCCGAAGCTGTTTTCCCATCCCGATGCGACCGACCCCTCAGACTCCAGCCTTTGGTATTATATGCCTTTCGAGTCCACGGTTACGCTGTCCGCCCAGAATAAGTGGTTCCACAATACCACCGACCTCTATACAAAATCACTAAAATCGCTGGAGCGGACATTCAACCTCAGTACCGCCCAGAACAACATATTGGTATTGAACTCGCCACCCAATCGCGATGGGGTACTGATTCCCAGTAACGTCACGGCTCTGCATGATCTCGCTACGCGGCTCGGCCTGGAACCCGGTCGGCCCATCCCCAATAATGTGGCGCTGGAGAAGGCGGCCACGGCCAGTTCAGTATATAACAACGATCCCACCTATGGTGCGGGCAAGGCGGTGGATGGCAATCCGGACACACGCTGGGCCAGCCAAGAAACCACCCCTTGGCTGGAAATCGATCTGGGGCAAGCTTCGACCTTCGACCAGGTCATACTCAACGAATACTCGGATCGGGTGCAGTCCTTCCAAATTGAATATTGGGATGGCGCTCAGTGGCTGGAGGTCGCCAACGGCACAACGATTGGCGAATCACTCCGCCTGGACTTTCCGGAGGTGGTCGGTAGCAAGGTGCGATTGAGCATCCTGTCGGCCAGCGACTATCCTTCGATCTGGACGTTCAAGGTGCAGTTTTCCAACTCGGCCTACCGTCAATGGCGCGAGGCGGAATTTGGTTCCGGCTCTGCCACCAACTTGGTTGCGCAGGACACCGCCGACCCGGATGGGGATGGCCTGCCCAACATCCTGGAATATGTTTTGGCCGAGCACGATCCCCTGGTTCCCGATTCCCCTCCTCGCCCAGTGCAAGTATCCACCAATGGTCGTGACTATATTGAATACCGGTTGGAAAAACGGCCCGGGGTTTCCCCCGAGAGCTTGGATCTCCTGTTTTCCTCCGATTTGCAGACGGCCCTGTGGAATGTTCCTGAGGATTCCGGCAACGGGGACATTGTGGTGGAGGACACGCCGGACCATTGGCTTCTCCGCATGGATCTTGCCCTGCATACCCAAGGGTTTTTCCGCGCCCGAACCGCCATCTGGTAGGCGTTGGGAAGCGAGAAAAACTTGGCGATCTCGCCGGGTTTATGGAATATGCACGGGTTCTCTTATAGATGAGGGAATTGAAATGACGGCTCGCATGATATTTCGCAATACGCAGCATGGCGGTGCGCTCTTCGGTGCTATGCTTTTGTCTGTTGTGGCGGCGCGGGGTGTGGACACCAATCTCGCGGTAGGAAAAGAATCCTACATGGTTGCCTTAACGGACGCGGTGAACCGGCCCTCGCATGGGAATGACGACAACCTTTCGACCGAAGTAATAACCACAACGAGAACCGTGGATGCCTACTGGGAAGTGGATCTGGGAGAAACCTTCGCTTTGTCGTCGGTTCGGGCGATTCCCGCAACGGGGTTCGACGCCCGCTTGACGCATGCGACGGTTCGTGCTTTCGATGCTGAACACGAGTCGGTGTTTAGTCGCGAATTGGATGATGCGGACTTTGATGTGGATTTGGACGGCCCACTTTTAGCGCGCTATGTGCGGATTGGATTTGAACACAAGGAACGCAGTAGCCCAGATGGCAGCATTGAATGGTATTTAGGACTCAAGGAACTACAGGTCTTTGGATGTCCGGCCAGCGAGGTGGGCATTCTCGATTTTTCGGTTTTCGATAACACGATTTCTTCAGGCCAAAGCACGATCCTGTCGTGGGATGTGGCGGGGGTGGAAAGCCTTTGGATTTATCCCGATGTCGGGTCGGTCGGCACGAATGCCCTAGGCGAGGGGTCGATGCTTGTTTCGCCAACGGAATCCACGACCTATTTCATGGTGGCGACCAACCGCTACCATGTCTTTACCCAGTTTGCGACCGTGACGGTGGACGGCCAGGCCGCTCCGCTTCAAATCAGCGAGTTTGTGGCAGACAACGCGTTGTCGCTGCGGGATGGATATGGAGATGCGTCCGACTGGATTGAGTTGTTCAATCCACGCGATGTTGCGGTGGATCTGGCGGGCTATGGACTCAGCGATAATCCCGCATTGCCGATGAAGTGGGTTTTTCCTTCGGTTTTCATTCCGGCGCATGGACATCTGATGGTGTTTGCCTCGGGGAAAAATGAATCCATTGATCCCAAGGGTTTTCTCCACGCGGACTGGAAGCTGGATGCGGGAGGGGAAGACCTGGTTTTGACGGCACCGGACGGGGTGACGACTCTCGATAGCATTCTCGCATTTCCTGTCCAAGGCAAGGATCTGGCCTATGGGCGCAATTTGCAGGGGACATGGCGCTTTATGGAGCCAACGCCCTCCGCACTGAACCGGTCGGCGGAATATGAAGGCTGGCTGGCTTCGCTCGACTTTAGCCATAAGCGGGGCTTCTATACGAACGCATTTGCATTGGCGGTTTCAAATCCAAACCCAGACTCGGTGGTGACGGTTTCCCTGGATGGTTCGGAGCCGCAAACGCCTTATTCCAGTGCACTTAACATTGCGGGAACCAAGACCGTCCGGGCCGCCGTTTCCCGCCTAGGATATCGATCCCCCAAAACCAAGACTCATAGCTACATCTTTATCGAGGATGTTGCGACCTCTCCGGTGATGAATACCGCCATTACCCATGATCCGCTCTATGCCGCGCGCCTGCGGACGGGCCTAACGGACCTACCCACCTTGTCGATTGCCGTGCCTGAACTTCCCGATGACTATGTCAAGTGCGCGGCATCGGTCGAGGTGCTCTGGCCCGACGGCACGGAAGGCGTGCAGGAAAATTGCGGCATGGTGCGGTATGGTGGTGCTTGGACGACCTTTTCGAAGAAAAACTACCGACTCAAGTTTTCTGAACAATACGGAAGCAGAAAGCTAAAGGCTCCGCTGTTTTCCGGCATGGATCGTGGATTCCCGGCGACGGATTCCTTTGACGAGCTTGAGCTCGGCGGCGGCTCCCACGACATGAACCAGCGCGGGTTCTACATGTCCGCCCGCTTTGTCGAGGATTCCATGCTGGATATGGGAAGCCTGAACCCGCATGGGCGCTTTGTGCATCTGTACATCAACGGAACCTACTGGGGGCAATTCCACCTGCGCGAACGGCTGGTCGAACACTTCCTCGCGGATTATCTGGGTGGCGAAACGGAGGAATACTTCAACGTTAGAGGCAATGACAACGTTGGCAGTGCTTTTATTCCGGGAACCCCCGACCCGGTGTATCGTGATTCATGGACTCGTGTACGGGATCTGGGCGGGAACTACCAAGCCGTCAAGGATTACTTGGACGTCCCCAGCCTGATCGACTTTATGCTGCTGTGGTTCTATGGAAACTGCGAAACTGAATATCGCGCCGCAGGCCCGGCGGAGGCCGGTTCCGGATTCAAGTTCTGGCTCGCGGATGCCGATGGGTTTTTGCGGACAACAACGTCCGACAATACCGGGAATTCCGGTCCAGGCAGCTTGTTCGACGGGTTGAACTCCGAAGCCGACCCCGACTTTAAAATACTGCTGGCCGACCGGATCCAAAAGCACTTTTTCCATGGAGGCGCCCTAACCCCCGAGCAAAACAGTTCGCGGCTTTCAGAACGAATGACGGAGATTGAGGACAGCCTGATTGCGGAATGCGCGCGCTGGGGCTACCGCACCCCCGAAAACTGGACCGCTTCCGCCGAGAACATTCAAAACAACCTTTTCCCGGGCCGAACCGGTCAACTCTTCGCCTACCTGCGCGCCCGAGGAATGTATCCAAGCTTTGACCCGCCCGTCTACAGCCAGCAAGGCGGCAGTGTCAGCAATGGGTTCGAGCTCACCATGAGCACCCCCGTGGGCACCATCTACTATACGCTGGATGGTTCGGATCCCCGCCTGCCGGGTGGCGGGATTTCTCCGAATGCATTAATCTACACCAACGATTCAACCACCACCTCTCTCGTTGATGCAGACTCGAGCTGGCACTATTGGGACGGCGGAAGCATCGTGGACAGCAGCTGGAAGACGGCGGGATATTCCGATGCAGCATGGAGCACTGGTATAGCAGAACTTGGTTATGGCGACGGGGACGAAAGCACCACCCTGAGCTACGGGTCAAATCCCGACCAAAAGCATATCACAACCTATTTTCGAAAAACCTTCTCGTGCGCCGATGCCTCTGCCATGGACAACCTGACTCTTGACCTGTTGCGGGATGACGGGGCTGCGATCTATCTGAACGGCACAGAGTTGATGCGCGAAAACATGCCTGCCGGAGCCATCACATCCGAAACGCTCGCAAGCAGTGCCGTGGCGGTGCCTGCCGAATCAACATTTTTCACCTTCAACCTGCCCTCAACCCTGCTTCAGACCGGAGAAAACCTCTTGGCCATCGAATTGCACCAGGCTCTTCCAACCAGTTCCGACATTAGCTTCAACCTCGGATTGGAAGGGATCCAAAACGAAGCATCCACTCCCTTGATCCTCTCCTCGAATACCGTGCTGCGCTCGCGGGTCTGGACAGGAACGGAATGGAGTGCGCTCAACGAAGCCCAATTCCTCATGGCCGAAAGGGTTCCTGCTGAAACCGGAAACATCTTAATCACCGAAATCCACTACAACCCATCCGGCTACCTCGATGACCATGAATTCATCGAAATCTGGAACAGTAGTACCAACCTCGTGGATCTCACCGGTGCGGCTTTGTCTGGCGGCGTAGCCTATGCCTTCCTTGACGGGTTGGTGCTGAGTCCGAACACTTTTGCCGTGGTCGTTGAAGATACAACCGCTTTTCAGGATCGCTACCAAACCGCATCCTCGCCATGGTACCATGCCGGAATAACGGTTTGCGGGGAGTGGGAAGGAAGGCTTGGGAACGACGGGGAGCGGATCACGCTCATGGCCGCGAATGGAACCGAAATTCTGGCGGTTCCCTATGGCAACACGGGCGACTGGCCGCAACGCGCAGACGGGAAAGGGAGTTCCCTCGAATTAAAAACCCCCGAAACGATTGATCCATCGCAACCCGGGCAAAACCAGCAGCTGGCTTCCGGCGCGACCTGGCAATCCAGCTCCCTCCACCATGGCTCTCCGGGGCGGTTCGACGATTTCCCGCGCGCGGTGGTGCTTAACGAAGTGCTTGCGCACACGGACTTGGATACGGATTGGATCGAACTCCATAACCGAAGCACGCAAGACGTGGATCTTTCCGGATTATATTTGAGCGATGATTTTGACATGCCCTTGCGATATAAAATCCCGAATACGACGGTCATTGCCACAAACGGCTATCTTAGTTTCGGTGCGGCAGAACTTGGATTTGCCTTCAGCGAACTCGGTTCGGAGGCCTTGCTCGTGCTTGCAGAAGGAACCAACGTGCTGCGCTTTTTGGATTCGGTTGATTTTCCCGCAGTGGAACGCGAAGAACCCTTTGGCCGCTATCAACGCTCGGACGGGGAAACCGACTTTACCGAACTTCGCGCAATCAGCCAAAACACCTCCAACGCCCTGCCCCGGGTCGGCCCCTTGGTCTTTAGCGAAATCATGTATTCACCCGCTACCGGAAAAGCGGAATATGTTGAAATCGTCAACATCACGGATGCCGATGTGCTGCTCTATGACCCCATGCAGCCAGCCAATCGGTGGGAGCTGTCCGCCGCCGTGAGCTACACCTTCCCCTCTAACCAAGTGGCCTCGCCCTGCATTCCATTGATCATCTGCTCCACAAACCCAGCCGCCTTCCGCACACAATACGGGCTCGACGAATCCGATCCCGTATACGGCCCCTGGGAAGGCTTGTTAAACAATGCGGGGGAATCCCTGAAGCTCCGGAAACCGGGAGATCCTGAGCCCGACGGGTTCGTTCCGTACTATCGAGTGGACCGCGTGGTTTATCGCCCCGTCTCCCCTTGGCCCGCCAGCGCATCGACGGGCGGCATTAGTCTCCAGCGCAACCCCCTCGAAGGCTACGGCAATGATCCCGTCACCTGGGAACCCCTCGGAGGAACGCCCGGGCAAACCACAGGGAACCATCCTCCCATCATCACCGTTGGCGGAAGCCCGACAGCCCCCGAAGAAGAAGAGCTATTGCTCACCATACAAGGACTGGATTTCGATGCACCTTGGCAAACGCTCACGCTATCGGCCAGCAACCTTCCGCCCGCCGCCTCCTTCGATCCCTCCACCGGACAATTTTCATGGACGCCGGATGAACTCGATGGCCCTGGAACCTTCACACCTTTCTTTATCGCCAAAGACTCCGCCTGTTCGCCAAGTTCCGTAACTCAGGCGGTTGAGATTGTGGTCCAAGAAGTCAACCGAACTCCAATTCTTTCCCCCATCGCCGACCAATCCTATCCTGCTGGCCTGGAATGGAATCTTGGATTTTCGGCAACCGACCCCGACCGTCCGCTACAAACCCTAACCTTTGCCCAAACCGGACTGCCCAGCGGCCTAAGCCTTAATCCTTCAACGGGTGAGCTGACCGGCATTCCCGGAGAACCCGGAGACTACACGGTGCAAATTATCGTTTCCGACGACCATGCGCCGCCGCTCACCACAACCAACACGTTCCAGATGAGTCTCAGCGAAGTTTTCCAGATTTCCAATCCGGTTAAAGCAGGCGGAACCATCCGCTTTTCATTCCCGGGACTTGCCGGTGAAACCTACTGCGTCGAAGCAACAGACGCCTTGAACCCACCCGACTGGAAACTCCTCCAGCAATCTAGTCCTGCCCAATCCGAGCAGATTGACTTTGAGGATGCCACGACCCACACCCAGCGTTTCTACAGAATCCGCTGGCTCCAACCCTGAGATTACAATCTGCCGCAGGGTGTTCTGGGTGGCTTTGCCGTTGCGGATGGCCAGTGCTTTATGGTTAAGTTCTGCGGTTTTACGGAACTTGTCCTTTTATGCTTTGGATTATCTACAACCTGCTTTTCCCCATTGTTTTCCTGTTCATGCTGCCGAAGTTCCTGACGCGGATGATGCGGCGGGGGGGGTATTTCCAGCACTTCGAGCAGCGCGTCGGGCATTTTGGAACAAACACGAAAGCGAAGCTGCGCGAGCACCGCCGCGTGTGGGTGCATGCCGTCAGCGTCGGCGAAATCTACGTGGCGCTCCGCTTTATCAAGGCCTATCGAGAGCAACACCCCGACACTTATTTTGCGCTCAGCACCACCACATCCACCGGACACGCCATCGCCCGCAAGGAGATCGATCCGCGCGATGTGCTCTTCTATTTTCCGGTCGACCTTCCGATCATCATCAGGAAGGTGCTGCGCATCATTGATCCCGTTCGGTTGATTTTGGTGGAAGGGGAGTTCTGGCCCAATTTGATCCGACTGGCGGACAAGCAGGGCATTCCGGTTTCACTCATCAACGGACGGATGTCGGAACGCTCGTACAAGGGCTACCGCAAGCTCAAATCGCTCACCGCCGACGTCTTGCGACGGATCGACCCCATCTGCGTCCAGGGCGATGTCGATGCCGGACGAATGATCGGCATTGGTGCGCCCGCTGGGCATGTGCATGTCATGGGAACCGTCAAGTTCGATGTCGCCGAACGCAACGCCGAAGGCGAAAAAACCGCCGAGGAACTCATGCGGAAGATCGGGGTATCCGGCAATGCGGTGGTGCTGCTCGGCGGTTCCACCTGGCCGGGCGAGGAAGCCGTGCTATGCGACCTCTACAAAAAACTAAAGGCCGAAAACCCAAATATCTTTCTCGTCATCGTTCCACGCCACGTTGAACGTGCCGCAGAAGTGATCCAATGCATGGAGGAGCGCAACCTCACCTTCCTGCGGCGCAGCCAGCTTGGCGATTCTCCCGCAGGGGAAGTTCCGGACGTGCTGTTTATTGATACCACCGGCGAACTGCGCAACTTCTACTCGGTCGCCGATATTATCTTTGTCGGGAAAAGCCTGCTGGAGCACGGCGGGCAAAACCCGATCGAACCCGCCATGTGCGGCAAGGCCATTGTGGTGGGATCCAACATGGAAAACTTTCCGGCGGTCATGCCTGTTTTCCTGGCGAACGAGGCGCTGGTGCAGGTGGCCGACACTGCCGGACTGGAATCCGCGATGGCCCATCTGCTCTCGAACGAAGCCGCCCGCGCCGCCCTCGGCTCCCGCGCCGCGCAGGTCGTCGAAGCAAACCGAGGCATGATCCAAAAAACGGTTCAGCTACTTGATTAGGGCGCATTTTTGAACCCGTGGCCATTGTGTGCGGTGAAGGGGCCACAGCGAAGCATGCTCTCCGTAACCTTACGGTTCCGGAGTTATCGGTTCCAGTTATTGGTTATTTGGCTCGGAAACTTTTGGAAGACCCTCAAGGCGGGTGATACGATCAAAGATTTATAAAAGCCGTTGTCCATCGGCCTGATAACAAATCACCAATAACATTGTCCTCCGTAATCGGTAAGATTACGGATGCTCTTCTTGCGCCGATTTATGAATGGACGCGGGAAGGGAACTCAGATACCTTTTTGTGATTCACCCTCCGAATGGAAGCGTAGAGATGTCAGAGACCGATATTTATAAGAATAGGGAGCCGATCCAGCAGACGTCGGACGATCCGCGGTTTCGCAAGGGCCGCCGCCGTCGCTCTTCGAGCCTCCG
>DAOVNC010000206.1 GCA_030630445.1 Kiritimatiellales bacterium
AGTCCGCGGACCGCCTCCTAGACGGCCCGCACAATGGCTTGTTCCGATTCCTCCGGGATGGACCCGGGGTAGGGCACGGTGATCGTGACAAAGTCGAGTTCGGCATTCGGCAGGAACTCCTGCCTAATGTTGAAGATCTGCAGGAGGCCGCCGAGCACTAGGATCAGCATGATGATATTGGAGGTCACGGGGTTGCGCGTCATCCACGAGATGGGTCCCCGCCGCTCTTTCCCGCGCAAAATATGTTTATCCTTCATCGCTCATCGATCCTTTTTCTGGGACGTTTCTTTAGCCTGGTCGGGATTGCCCCCCCCCTTGCCCTTGCCGCCGCCCATGCCGGGAGTCCTACCCCCTGGTTTTGGGGTTTTGCCCTCTTGCTCCGGTGGCTTGTTCATGTCCGGTTTTCCGCCACCCTTGCCACCGCCCATACTGGGTTGCGGCATCGGATCGCCGGGGAGGCGAAGCTTCATGCCGTTGACTGGCGTGGAAAGGTTGGTGAGGATCAACTGTTCCCCGTTGGCGAGACCGCCGGTTACAATAACGTCCGTTGCATCGCGCCAGCGGACTTCGACTTCGCGGATTTCGAGGGTGCGGTCTTTTTTGGCCAGCCAGACAAACCGGTCGTCGTGCAGGGCCAGGCGTGGAATATGGAAGGCCTTTTCAATGGCGGAGCCTTCGATTTGCATGCGCACATATTCGTTCAGCAAAAGAGGCTGATCGCCCTCTAGCGGATTTTTCACGGCGACCAGCACGCGGGCCATGCGCCCCTTTTCTTCGAGCGCGCTTTCGAGCCGAATGGCGCGGCCCTTGCGGACTTCGCCGGTGTTGCGGACGATGGTGACGGCGGAGCCGTTTTCGGGATCGCATTCAATCCATTGGAGGCGGTCGACGGGGATGGAGGCCCGCACATAGAATTCGTCCGAGCCGGAAAGCGTGGCCAGGGCATCCTGCAGGTTGACCTGTGTTCCGAGGTCGGTTTTGCGTTCAACGACCACCGCGTTGAATGGCGCGCGGATTTCTGTGCGCACTAGGTCGAGTTCGGCATTTTCAAGCTCGGCCTTGGCGGCTTCGAGCTTGGCGATGCGGTATTTCATGTGCGGCACGCGCAGGGCCAACTCGCGGTCGGCCTCGGAAGCGCCGTTGCCGGCTTCGAGGAGTTCCCACTCGCGGGCGGCGATGTCGCGCTGCCCCTCTTCGAGTTTGAGCTGGAACTCGGCTTCGGCCAGTGCCGCCTTTTTTTGTTCGAGCGCCAGCTGGTAGTCGACCGGGTCGATCTTCAGCATCAGCTCGCCTTTTTTGAAGGAGCCGCCGTCGATGAATTCCGGGGCAACTTCGATAATCTCGCCAGCGACGCGGGCACGCAGCGTGATCGCGAGCGCCGGGGCAACCGTGCCGGTTGCCCGGAGTTTTACGGGCTGCAACCCGGCCTTGAGCGGCATGGTTTCGACAGAGAAGGTGCCGCTCTCCGACCCCGACCCATTCTTTTTCGGCTTCTTCGTGGTTTTAATGATGGTGCGCCCGATCATGAGGGCAACCAGAATGATCAGGATGGGAATGATGACTTTGATGGATTTTTTCAACAGGCTCATGATGGTTCCTCGCTTTCAAAAGAAGGGGTTTCGAGTTCGTTCGTCCAGCTGCCGCCGAGTGCGCGGTAGAGGTTGATGCGGTATCGTAAAAGGTTGTATTGGGCTTCGACGCGGTCGCGCTCCAGATTCTGGAGGCTGACGAGCTCGACGAGCACAGGAAGATATGCGATCAGTCCGTTGCGGTAGCGGTTGACGGCCTCCCCGTAGGACTTGCGGCTCAGCTCTAGGTTGCGGTCGAGCGCGATGATGTATTCGCGCTGCTTCTGCTCGGAAACCAAGGCGTCCTCCACTTCCTTGATGGCATTGACGACGGTTGCGCGGTAGGTGGCGAGTCGTTCATTCACCACCGCACGGGCACGGGCAACCTCCGCCTTGCGTCGGCCCCCGTCGAAGATGGGGCCGGTCACGCTGGCGGCCAGATTGGCAAACCAATCGTCGAAGAGGTCGATCGTATTGTTGTTGCCGTAGTTGGCGGAGGCGGTTAGCCGGATGGCGGGAAGGCGGTCGGCGCGCGCGGCACTTACCGTCCAGTCGGCCGACTGTAGGCTCAGCCCGGCCTGCCGCACATCGGGGCGGTTGGCCAGTACGTCGGCGGGGATTCCAATGGATGGAAGGTTGGAAAGGGTTGGAAGGGGGTCGTCGGGAATTTCCAGGGTTTTGAAATCCGCACGGCCCAGCAGTGCGGCCAGTCCGTTGAAGAGCAGTTCCTCGCGCAGCTCCGCCAGCGGGATGCGCGACTCGGTTCCGGCGACGGCCTGCCGTTGCTGGTAGACGTCGAGCGCGGTGGCGAGCGATTTGCGGAAGCGCAGCTCGATGAGTTCGAGCGAGGTTTTGTTGGATTCAAGCTGCCGATGGATCAGTTCGGTTTGCAGTCGCTGGGCCATGATGCCCGTCCAACTCAGGGCCGTCTGCGAAGCCAAGGTGATGGCGGCGGTCTTGAGCTGTTCGCGCGAAGCGTCGCGGTCGAACGCGGCGGCTTCGGTCTGGGATTTGATGCGGCCCCACAGATCGACTTCATAGGAGGCGTTCAGACCCAGCGATGCGTTTTCGATCGTGTGGTCAATGTTGCTGTTGCGGGCTCCCGACACCTTGGCGTCATAGTCGAGAGAGGGATAGCGTGCTGCGCCGGCCTTGATGGCAATGGCTTCGGCTTGCGCCAACCGCGCCCACGCCTGCTGGATGGTCGGGCTGTTGGTCAGGGCCTCTTCAACAAGCAGGTTGAGTTCCAAGGATTGGAAACTTTCCCACCAGCGATTTTCCGCATCGGTCGCGCCGTCCCCATAAAGGCTGAACTGTTCCGGCAGGCCGTTGTTTAGTTCTGCCCGCTCGTCCGGCGCAAAAACCGCGCAGGAGCTAAGCAGTAGTGCGGATAGCACAAGGGCGGTCCCCGTGATTCTTAATTCATCATTCATCATTCTTGATTTCCTTGAGTCCGCCCAGCGAGAACCGGGCGATGTTCCGGGCAATCCGGTCGATTTCCTCCTCGGCCATGGGTTCTTTGCCGATCATGCGCACGCGCAGCGGGCGGCTGAAATTGTAGAACGCGCATTGGCCGATAATATTATGTTTGCATAGTTGCAATTGTTGTTCGTTAAAATCCCCACCTAAAAATTCCTTGATGACGTTTCCCATATATTGGTTCTGCGGGAAAAGGGCCTCCTTGGCGATGCGGTCGAGCGCGAGGGTGGGGGAGGCCATTTCGCGGCAGAGCAGTTTGGCGAAGCGTCCGGCTTCATCTTCGCTGAAAATGCGGTGGAGGATGGCGCTGGCGAAGCGGTAGAGGCAGTCCTCTATGGTCGGTTCTTCGGGCAGGCCCCCTTCGAGGGGGTAGGTGGTGGCGGCAATCGTGAAGGCGTGGCGCCAGACTTCGTCGTAGAGTTTTTCCTTATCGCCGAAGTGATAGTTCACCGCGGCAATGTTGGCCTCGGCCGCTTCGCAGATTTCCGCCACGGTCGCATCGCGGAAGCCCTTTTCCGCAAAAATGGCGCAGGCGGCATCCAAGACCCGTTCGCGTGTCGATTGTTTTGGCTTTTCCATAATTAAAACGTTCATTTGAAACGAAGGTTTGAATTTATGCCCGCATTTCACCCGCTTGTCAACCCGGCCTGTTAAATTGTTTCGTCGGTTCTGATAATGAAGCGCCAATTCGCGACCGCCATCTCCAACGTTCATCGGACCGAGCGGTTAATGATTGGTAGCATTAGTGCCGTTTTGCCCTCGTTTTGTCCACGCATTCAGGCATGCTCCGCCGTCTGTATGCATACACCCCTACAACAGGAGATTATACCCATGGAACAATTTAGACTATCGGCGGCCTTGCTTTTTGCTTGCGCATGGGCTGGAACCTGCATGGCGGGTCCGAAATCCATCATTCCCGCCCCCGTGAGCATGGAGCCCCGCGAAGGGCAAGCCACCATCACCGCCTCGACCGTGATTATTGCACCCAAGGCCCTCGGTTTGCAGGCCCGGCAACTGCAGGAAATGCTGAAACCGGCGACGGGCTATGATCTGGCCATCCGCGAAACGAGCGACGTGCCTTCGATCATCCGTCTGTCCTTGGTGCGCGACCTCGAGGATCTGGGTGATGAGGGCTACAAACTCGATATCGCTCCGAAAGGGGTCGTGATCAGGGCGACCACACCGACTGGAATCTTCTACGGCATCCAGAGTCTCCGCCAGTTGCTGCCGGCGGAAATCGCTTCGCCCCGCACGGTATCCGGCGTGGCGTGGTCCCTGCCGCAGGTTTCCATTACGGACCAGCCGCGCTTTTCCTGGCGCGCCTTCATGCTCGATGAGGGCCGCCACTTCAAGGGCGAGAAGGAGGTCAAAAAACTGCTCGACCAGATGGCGGAACTAAAGATGAACGTGTTCCACTGGCACCTCACCGACGATCAGGGCTGGCGCATCGAGATCAAGAAATATCCCAAACTAACAAGCATCGGATCCTCACGCACCGACACCCAGATCGGAGGATGGAACAGCCCAAAACGCTCTGGAGAACCACATGCCGGCTTTTACACCCAGGAGCAGATCAGGGATATCGTCGCCTATGCCCAAGCCCGCCAAATCACCATCATTCCCGAGATCGGCATGCCCGGACACGCCTGCGCCGCCATCGCCGCCTACCCGGAACTCGGTACCACAAAAAATAAAATCGAGGTCATGACCCGCTTTGGCAAGGCCATCGACACCTACGACCCGTCCGCAGAGATTGTCTACACCATGCTCAGCGGAATTCTTGATGAAGTGGTGGCTCTTTTCCCCTCGAAGATTATCCACATCGGTGGCGACGAGGTGCGCTTTAACCAATGGAAAAAAAGCGAAGCGGTGAAGGAACTGATGAAAAAGGAAAAGCTCTCCACCATGGCCGACGTACAAATCTACTTCACCAATCGCATGGCGGATATTGTGGAGGAAAAAGGACGCAACATCATGGGGTGGAACGAGATTCTCGGCGACGATCTGCACGGCCTGCTTGGAAAGGACCAGACGGCCAAGGCCGCCACGCTTGATCCGAACACCATCGTCCACTTCTGGAAAGGCAACCCCACCCTCGCCAAGCGCGCCATCAGGAATGGCCATAAAATCGTCAACTCCTGGCACTCCTTCACCTACCTCGACTATGGCTACGGCAGTATTTCCCTGCATAAAGCCTACGACTTCGACCCCGTCTTCGGCGGTTTGACTCCGGAAGAGGAAAGGCAGATCATCGGCACCGGATGCCAGATGTGGGGCGAGTGGATTCCGACCGTCGAACGCATGGAGGCCCAGATCTACCCGCGTCTCGCCGCCTACGCCGAGGTGGGTTGGACGCAGAAGGAAAACAAGGACTTTGCCTCGTTCAAGCAACGGATGAAATCCCAGCTCAAGCGTTGGGATCTCCAGGGCATCGGCTACGCTAAGGATCAAGTTTCCATGATGTCCGCGCAGGATTTTTTCAACCATGTGAAGATCGACAGCTGGAATCCGGGCAAGACGCCCAAGGATTGGACGCCGGTTGAGTTTTCCACCGGGGGAGCGATTGCCGAAGCGGGCACCTACGAGGTTGTCTTCCTCTATCGGAAAGGTCTCCATGCCCTCGAGATTAGCGAGGTGGGCCTGCTGGAAGATGGAAAGGAGATCGCTTCCGACAAACACGCTGGATTCAGCGGCGGCAAGCTCAGCGGCATTGTCTACAAACTCAAGCTTCCCAAAGCCAAACCGGGTGCATCCTACACTCTGCGCGCGCGTATCAAAGGCTCCGGCGGAACCGACTCCAGCGGTGAGATCAAGATCCGTGCCGGAGAATAATACGGATCTGCGGCAGGGCGTTTTAACAAAACAACCCAGACGTTGTCCGGAGCAAGCATTTTGCTCAAAACCCTCTGCTCTGGTGTGGCGGACACGAGGTAATGCGATCATTCTCTGCGAATCGCTGGACAACGGCGATTCAAGGCGCCCTCGAAGCTTAGATTTTTTATGGAGGGAAGATCCGCGGCTGTTCACGCCTTTCCATGGGTTTTTTGTGTTGGTGTGTTGCCGTTTGACCCCTGAAAACAGGGGAGGGTAATTTAGCTGGTTTTTTTTAGGCTTCGGGGTTGACACGAAAACGGATTTCTATAAAGTGTGCCGCCTTATGTGCCAAATGGGTTTTGGCGGATTAGTGGGAATATATAGGAAAAAGAGGCTTTGTGAGCGCATTTTTGTTACCGGTGTGCCGCGGGGTTTCTTTGCCTGTGTAGATTTGAGGATGGGATGTGCCCATGTAGCTCAGTTGGTAGAGCGCATCCTTGGTAAGGATGAGGTTCACCGGTTCAATTCCGGTCATGGGCTCCAGAAAGTTTTTTTTATTTACTGGAGGTAATACAGTATGGCAAAGGAAAAGTTTGAAAGAAAGAAGCCCCATGTTAATGTAGGCACAATAGGTCATGTAGATCATGGCAAGACGACATTAACAGCGGCAATGACGAAAGTATTAGCCAAGAAGGGTTG
>DAOVNC010000048.1 GCA_030630445.1 Kiritimatiellales bacterium
CCAACAGTAGCTCAAAAAAAACTGAAAGGAGCAAACTCACCTGATCGCAATATATGTGCCCACTACAAAAAGAAGCGAACTCAAAAAAAACTGAAAGGAGCAAACCCACCTGATCGCAATATATGTGCCCACTACAATAAAAAAACCAACCCATCTGATTGTGGAGGGCATCATTCTGGACTCTTACTCGCTTCTGAGATAAAAGATCTTGGTTTAATAAGCTCTGGCAGCATTCTCCCGAGCAGCCTTAAAGCCACAACATATGATCTGAGATTGGGGTCTGGTCATTACATATATGATAATGGATGGAAACCAATATGGAGTGATCAAAACCTAGAGAATATGGATCTGGTCAATGATCGTTCTGTGTCCCCGCACTTCACTCCGACAGAAAAGCACAACACCCTTGTCATTCCACCGCATGGAATGGCTCTCATTCAACTTGAAGAAACTGTCGACACACTTTCGTGCATTGAAGACGGTTTCTTCGTATGCGGACACTTTGATTTAAAATTAACAACTCTCGCCAAAGGATTTATCAGCCAACAAGCAACTCAGGTGGAACCCGGCTACAAGGGGAAGTTATTTTGCTACTTAATCAACCAAACGAATAACCCCATTCCCTTAACTACCGGAAGACCCATTGCCTCCATCGAATTTTCCTATATTTCTTGTATTGTACAGTGTTCTGAAAGCAGCAGAGACGAACTGCAAGAATTCATATCGCGGAACGCTGAAAAATACAAAGAAGATCCATTTGCTGCCAAAAACCGCGACGGAAAAGAAACAGGAATCAATGACGTCAGATACTTTGTAAACAAATCCCTTCTTCCGTCAGGAGCTGGAATTAGCGCCCTTCACAAAGAGACCAAAGAATTACACGAAAACATAAAAGCAACATACGACCGCACCGAAACTCTTCAGAATGAGTGTAAAAAGGATGCAACAGACACAGGAAAAAAAGCCGCAACCAACGAAATAAAGACACATCTCAAATGGATAATTCCTATACTTATCGCTTTAGTGGCGGGGATATATATGCAGATAATGGCCGTGGCTCGAGTCTTTGCTAGCAACGACTTAATAAACCACATGAAAAATGCGTCAGAAGAAAAACGCAAGTTGGAAACAGCTAGCTCAAACCTCGTTGAAAATATTAAACAAGAACTCAACAACCTCCATCAAATAGCAACACTAAACGATCAAAGTCTAACTAATCAGATGACGACACTCAACACCCTCAAAAGAAGCATCTCAAACGAGTGCCAAAATCTAGAACAATTAGAGAGCGAATTAAAAACGACAGAAGATCGCTTAATCAGACTAAGCCTACAGATTACAAAAAAACACAAACCGTAAAGAGACTGTATGAACAAAAATAATATTGATATAATCATAGTTGGAGGAGGACTAGGAGGACTTCTTTCAAGTGTTCTTCTATCTGAAATTTCAGGACTACAGGTTGTCTTGCTTGAGGCAGGTAACGATTATGAAGACCGCCGATTGTTAAAGGCAGATACAAGGCACACCCTTGAAGGGATCGGTGGCGCAGGAACCTTGGGAGGCGGGAAACTTTGCGGAAGACCTTCTTCGAGCAAACTTTGGTCAAAAACATGTCGCTCTCTTGGACAATATGCCGATTTTCTTTCATTTTTAGATTTACCTCATTCTGCAATAGAGACGCTTAAGAACAGGAATTACTCGCAGCTTCATCTTGGCCGCTTACAACACAAGCAATATGGATCATATCTACTTAATGAGGGTCAGATGATGCAATTTGTTCTAAACATGAGGGAAAGAGCAATCTTGGCAGGAGTCGACCTCAAACCAAATTCCAGAGTTGATGAAATCAAGCGAAACAACACAAACTACGAGGTCTTGGTCAATAATGATTGGATATCTGCAAAGAAAGTCATATTTGCAACAGGAAGAAGTGGTTCTCTTAGCCTGAAAAAACTACTGGGAGATTTCCCTATCCGTTTCAACGAACAATCTCCAGATTTAGGCATACGGATTACAACACCAAAATACAGTACAGATGCTTTCATTGAAAATGGTGATGATGTTAAATATAAGCTCAATACTAAGCATCACAGTGTACGTACGTTTTGTGTATGCACAGGCGGTTCCGTCACTCCCGTCAGTTTCGAGAATAGCACCTACTTTGATGGGCATTTCGGTTCGACATTAACCGATTCTGTGAATTTAGGGGTGATGAGCAGGGAAGCAGGGCTGGTTGGAACAAATGCCGCCTTGCAATATTGCCAACTTCTATCAAAAAACGGTCTTCCGCAAATTCCCCTAAGTGACTTGCACGCATATATCAACCTGCTGAAGAAAAGAAGTAATATGACACCTTTTAACGCAGTATTTGATTCGCTCATCTATTTTGTAGACGAACTGCACAACAGAGGTGCTTTAAAATTAAACAATTCTGATTCAAAAGTTTTTTTCCCAGCGATTGATCGGTATTGGCCAAGGGTAACAACGGATGAGTATTTTGAGTCCTCATGCTCTGGACTATACGTAATCGGCGACGCCGCAGGGATAGCACGAGGATTTCTACAAGCTATGTGGTCTGGGTGGTGCGCCTCGGCAAGCATCATGCAACAAATCAAGGGAATTCAGATGCAGAAAAATGCGGCGTTTCATCACAACAAAGAAAATTTTGCCATTGCACCCTGATAACATACCCAACTCTAAGATAAGCAGGTCTTCCTTCTGTATCTTATGGAGTCAGATGTCGGCAGCCATCAATAATCCTTAAACACCGGCCCATTGGTCAGGCAGGCCTCGTTCGTCGACAGATCCTGATAGATGAGATCGAGCTGGTCGTGCGAAAGCTCGGACATCTTGAAGATCGGAAGAATCGGCCCGCCTTGGCGATTGCGCTCATACTCAACCCCCTTGACCTCGACGAGGAGCATAAGGGCGGCCAACCCGCCGTTATCACCCATCAGAATATCGATATCGCGCGGAACACCCGCCTTGAGCGAGACCCAGTCGCCAACCTCCATCGTGGTGTTGTGCCCCAAACGGTACATTTTTCGCTGCGGGTCGTTCCCCCGCCAGAAATTTCCATACTTGTCCCGGTCCCCTTCCCAAATGTCAGCGAACACAACCTCCTTGCCGACCCGAACCGCCAAAATCTCATCGCCCACCCCCCAGAAGCGGAACGTGATATCCTCCGGATACACAATCTGGCCCTTGCAGTGGACCATCCAGAAAAAACCGGAACCCGGATCCTCGCCAAACGAAGCCGGAGCGACGGAGGAGCTCATGGTTGGAATCATGATATACGTGGGATAGCGTTTCTCGGGTGCCCGGTAGAAGCGGGACAACGTCGAGGTATTCCATCCGCTTTTCAGAAACTTTCTTATGGTGTCCCTGAAGGTGTCCTGCCCCTCGCCATTATAGCTGCCCGCCCGGTTTCGCTTAAAATCATAATAGGTCCCCTCCATGTCATTGCCTATGCGCTCGGACGGCGGTGGACCAATATGGCCAGGTCCAAGAGGGGACAGCATATTGGTGACATCGATTCCGGGGTCGACATTGAGGTCCGTTCCCATGTAGGCAGGCGGACGATCCAGCGCCTGGATTTTGTGCAGCTCGGGATCATCGACTTCAGCGGTAATCAATGCGGGGGGATCGGGCGTGGATTCTGTATTCACCCTCACCGGGGGCTTGGGGGGCGGCAACTCCATCTCGGGGGGCGGCTCAACCCCAACGAATGGCGGCGGCGGGGCTGGCGGCGGAGTGATCGTGATGACGATCAAAAAACCGGCAAGCACAAAGAGTCCGGCGTGGATCAGGATACTCAGCACCACCGCGCCGGGCATTCCCTTGACCAGTTTCTGGATCGGTTTTAGTCCTATATTTTTAGCCTTTCCCATCACACCCTCCCCCGAATAACAACACAAACCCGGACAGAAGCGGAACCTTCCCGGCTCCCGACACCCTCGTGCCCTGCATTTGCATTGGCTTTCACCTAGGTGGATACTACCCCGTCGACAACGTTGTTGCCAAATAGATTTACGGGAAGAAGCACGGTGCGAGTTGCCTCAAATTAAATGGCACCGAATCGGGCAAACGCAAACCGGCGAATCAGGCACATGCCCGATTCGCCGGAAATCCCGGATTGCACCCTACGAGAACCCTCGATTTTAGTAGGTTGATTTGACCCGGTAGAACTCTTTTCCTTCTGTGGCCGGGAACACAAAGTTGGTTTCCGTCACACCGCTGATCTCAAACAAGTCAGTCCACCCCGACTGCAGGCTATCTGAGGTCTGCAGGATGTTGGTGATCTCCGGAGCTACAGAAAGATTAGATGCCCCAATGGTCACCGAGTCCACTCCGGGCTCAACCGATAGCACCACATGGCTCGACTTAGTAGCCGAACTATAGATGAACTGGGCACTGGCGGTGGTGGAGGTATCGGCGGTCACACGCACCCATTGGGCGCGGAAACCTTCGGGGAATACATAATCGGGGGTCTCGCTGGGCTGAACCGTGAAGGTTCCGTAGGTGGACCAAGTGTTGTCTGCCAGGAAGTCAACCTCGACGGTGAAGTTGACAGCAGTCCCATTGTCGTGGGAGAGCGACAGCTCCTTTTTATCGTAGCCATACATGAGGTATGGATCCGAAGGGGTGCCCGCAGTGACGGCGGTATCGAGCCATGGGCCACCGTATCCACGGGGTTCACCCATTTCCCAAAGGTCGTCGACCTCGCCAACCGAACACCGTACCGCGTTTGGATTTCCGAGTTGATACTGTAGCAGACGCGCGTTGATCAATGGGAAGGCCTCGGCTATCTGCTACGACCGCTCTTTTTATACTTCGCCAACGCATCAGACAGCATTTTCACTTTCTCCGGCTGTTCATTATAGAGATTGGTCTTTTCGTAGGGATCCGTCTTCATGTTGAAAAGCGTCTTGCCGCCGGGGATAAGCTTCCAGTCACCGATCCGGATGGCGAAGGTGCCAAAGTAACTGTGATGCACAATACTTAGGTTCTTCTGGTTTTTATTCTCTTTGCCCAACAACGCTGGCAGAAAACTGAAGCTGTCCTCGCCGGCGTCTGCGGGTAGTTTTTTTTGGACGAGATCCGCGCAGGTTGCCAACAATCCCGTCAAGCAAAGCGGGGTATCATTCACATGGCCTTTCTTGATTTTATCGGGCCACCTCGCGATGAACGGTACGCGATGGCCTCCTTCGGAAAGGCTTGATTTTTTACCTTTCAGCTTCCCGGACGAGCTATGCCCTTTGCCGCCTGCGACGGCTCCATTATCGCTGGTTACGATGATCAGGGTGTTATCCGATATTTTAAGCCGGTCAAGAACCTTCACGACCTCTCCAACCGTCCAATCGAATTGAGCCACAAAATCCTCGCGCCGTCCCACCCCGGTCTCTCCATTGAATTCTTCGGTGGGCACGCACGGCCGATGCGGCGCAACCGGCGTCAAATATATAAAGAACGGTTTATCGGGGTTTTGGGTATGGGCTTGTTCGATAAACTCAACCGTTTTTTTCGTAAACTCAACATCCGCGTTTTCATCGATCCATCCGGGCGACATCCAACCTTCGTGCGATTCCCGCCCTGACGAATCGGGAAGCGTCGGTGTCTTGGCTTCCCGCCATTCAGTCGGAAGGATGGCTGGCTTGCGGTTGAGGATGAAACAATGGGGTTCCATATTGTGCCCCGCGCCGCTGATAAAGCTGTAGTCGAATCCAAGATCGTTGGGTGAGTATTCCGCCGCACGGGAAAAATCGACATCCTTGACCCCTTTTTTGCCATACATGTGCTTGTTCTTTCCCCTTGCAAATTCATCGCTGTCATTCTTGTAGAAATTCATACCCAAATGCCACTTGCCAATACATGCCGTGGTATAGCCATTTTCTTTGAGCAAGGACGCCACCGTCATGCGATCCTTCTCAATAAGCGGCTCGTCAAAGGTGATCCACAATACTTCTTTTTTTAGGCGTGTTCGCCAGCAATACCGCCCCGTCAGTGCCCCATAGCGGGACGGAGTGCACACCGATGCCGAGGAGTGTGCATCGGTAAAGAGAGCTCCTTGCTTCGCCAATTTATCCATATTTGGAGTGGGTATCTTGGACTCCGGATTATAGCACCCAGGATCTCCGTACCCCATGTCATCCGCCATGATGAAAACAATGTTCGGCCTCTTCTGTGTTTTCGGAAACCAAAGTTCAAGCAAAAATTCAAGACTGCCTTCCATCGTGGCATTGAAGTCGTCATCGCTACTGCCTGGGCGGAAAAACGATCCATTGAAAAATCCGTGCGTTTTTCCATTAAAAGGAACGAGTCGACAGGTGTTGCCCGCATCCTTCATCAACTTCGAAAAGCGCTCTACATTTTCAAATGGAACGGTTGTGTCGACTGTGCCGTGAAAGATCAACGTCGGCGGAAGCCCTTTTCGAACATGGTGGCATGGCGATATTTCCGTCTTCCGGTCTTCGCCGACCTTGCTCAATCCATACCCGGCTTCGGTGGTGTCGATGACCGGGTTGTATAGAATCATGACATTCGGCAGGGAGCTAATGGCTAAATCTTCACCCTCTTCCTCATGCCCCGAAATCACTCCCGTGCAAGCCGCGACATGCCCGCCCGCCGACCCCCCGGCCGCAACAATCTTATTGGGATCTATGCCCAGCTCATCGGCATGTTGCCGAACCCAGCGAATGGCGGACTTCCCGTCCTTGACGCATTCGAAGGGTGTTGTTCCGTGGGATTTCTTTGTCCGGTAGTCGACAGAGATCGCAACCAGGCCCCGTTTCGCCACCCCCCGTGCCTGCTGATAGAATCGCTTTGGGGTTCCCCCCGTCCAGCCGCCACCAAAAAAGAAAAGGATGACCGGACGCTTGTCGGTCGATCTATGGTTTTTCGGAAAAAAAACCTGAAAACCAAGGTTTTCCCCCTCCGCCGTGTACATCATCTTATAGTCCACGCTCTTATCCGGCACAAACGTTCCACCCGCGAAAACAGAACCAACAAGAACCAAAACCGATGTAGTAATAATTTTTATCATATACCGTTTCCCCTGTTAAAATTGGCTTCGTGCATCAATATTGGTGACACTGTTGCCGAATGTTACACTCGCTAGGTTTACGCAACGATAGAATGTGCCACTTCCAAAGGTGGTGACGCTATCAGGAATCGTGATGCTCGTCAGGCCGCGAGTTGCCTCAAATTAAATGACACTGAATCGGGCAAACGCAAACCGGCGAACCAGGGACATGCCCGATCCGCCGGAAATCCCGGATAGCACCCTACGAGAATCCTCGATTTTAGAGCCGCTTGCAAAACCTCTTGGTTTGAATCGCACCTTTGGTGCTATTTCCTTCCGGAAATTATGCTTCGCGGCGCGGCAGGTATCAGTCGCTGGTTATTGGTTATCAGGCTGATTTTCTGCCGGACAACAGGTTGTTCTGATAACCAATAACTGATAACTACAAACCGGAACGGCAAAACAGGAGGTTTTGCAAGTTCCTCTTTAGTAGGTCGATTTGATCCGGTAGAATTCCTGCCCTTCTGCGGCCGAGAACACAAAGTTGGTTTCGGCAACACCGCTTATCGTGAACAAGTCACTCCAGCCCGAGTTCAGATCTATCGAGGTCTGCAGGATGTTGGTGATCTCCGGACCTGTAGGAAGATTGGATGCCCCAACGGTCACCGTATCCACTCCCGACTCAACCGATAGCACCACATGGCTAGACTCGGTAGAGGAGCTATAGATGAACTGGGCACTGGCGGTGGTGCTGGTGTCGGCAGTCACACGCACCCATTGGGCCCGGAATCCTTCAGGGAAGACATAATCGAGGGTCTCGCCGGGCTGAACCGTGAAGGTTCCGTAGGTGGACCAAGTGTTGTCTGCAAGGAAGTCTACCTCGACGGTGAAGTTGACAACCACTCCGTTGTTGTGGGAGAGCGACAATTCCTTTTTGTCGTAGCCATACATCAGATATGGATCCGAGGGGACGCCGGCGCTGACGATGGTATCAAGCCATGGGCCACCATAGCCCCGGGGCTCGCCCATTTCCCAAAGGTCGTCGACCTCGCCAAACCAGATGGCGGCACCTTCTGCATTCCGAACCAGACGATCACTTTCGGGTGCATCGTCGCGCACACCGGTCATGGCGAGCATTCCACGCCATGAAGCGAAGTCGGTGACCCGCTTGCCATGGGTGGTTATCGGACGCATCCGATAGCGCCCTCCGGAGTTACTGCGGGGAATTTCATAGAAGGTTCCGTGACAGTTAAGCAGCCCACGCTCGGTGACCACTTCGCGGAAGCCACGCGCCCAGCCGGAGGGGAACTCGGCATCGTAGACCGGATCCAGTCGTGGAAGGCGGAGCCTGCCGCTGTCCACATCATTCTCGATCCAGACGGAAGCGGCATCCCCTCCGAAATCCTTGGAGGGTTCGGCTTCGGTACGCAGGTCGGATTCAGCAGCGGTATCGATGAAGTTGTCGAGACGCATCGGGCCGCCGATAATATGATAACCCGTATCGCTGAACGAACCGCCACCATCCGCACTGGCAGAAGCCATTTCCATCCGCAACCTGATATCCCCCATGATGCGTAGCAGGCCGTCGGAATAGCTTGCGCTGTCCCCGATATTGGCTAGAGAAGAAAATTCACTCGTACCCAGCCCGGCGGGGGTGATGTGCGGATAGGGATTGCTGAGCGACAGGTAGGCCGTCAGGCTCGTGGCGCTGGCCGCTGGTTTGAGCCGGATCCACTGGGCATCGATGTTGTTCAGGAGTTCGGCATGGTAACCGCCAGCCGCCACGGTAACCGTGCGGTCGGATGTCCATGTTCCGTCGCCATTGCTGGTCTGGATCTCGATATCGACCGGCTGAGCCGTAGTGTGCTTCAGGTGCAGCGTGATACGGGAGAAGCCGTTGACGAGGAAAGGTTCGCTGAGGGTGTCGGCGGCCACGTCCTCGTATTTCCACACACCGCCATGGCCATGGGGAGATCCCCAGTTGTACAAATCGTCGAGTTCACCAAACCAGAGGTTCGACTGGGGCCGCAGCAGCAAGGGGTTTTCAAATTGCGAGGCGTCGTCCTTGCCCATCACCAGCTGGCCATTAAACATGCAGTAGTCGGTCGGCATCTTGTAGTAGGAGCAGATTGGCTGAAGATCCGCAAAGTTGACAGCGGAGAAGGTTTTCGGGAAATCGTAGAAGATCCCGTGCATATGCATCAGGTAGACTGAGTCCGGGTCGGAGGGATCGATTTGCCGGATGCGCGGCCATTCGGTGTGCCATCCGTGGGATCCGTCATGCGAATAAGAGCCCTTGGGCAGGCGCCACGTATTCCATGTGGCACCATCTTCCATCACCCGTACAACCACGGATTTATCGTCGAATCCAAGAGCCCAAACCGGGTCGGTTGCGGGATTGGAACTTCCGTAGATTCCATCGGGTCCCGTAACCTCGCAATGCTGCACCTTGAAGTGCTGGTTCCATCCAGCGATGTAGTTGGGTTGCGCAGTCTCAGGACCATTGCTTTCAGGGGAGTTGGGATCGTTGGTCGCTAAATAGCTTCCGCCATTATCGGCCACGGTGGTTCCATCCCAAGTGGCGAGTACGCCCGCCGGACCGGTGGGGACGCTTGTATTCCAGTTCCGACCATTATTGGCCACCACAAGCTGTCCCTGACCAGAGTAGGCCCCTTTTCCATGATATCCGTGCAGAAAGCGGTCACCGGTGCTTTGAACATCCGGATAGCGCGTGATGAACGAAAGGTCGTTGACGTTCACATCATAAACCCCGTCTTCCATCGTAAAGATGTAGAGGCGGTTGTCCGGATCGGTCAGGTGGGCCGCAGTTGCGGTATGACGCCCCGGCGCCTGAGCAAAGGGTAGAACACGAACCGTACGGTTGGTGTCGATGAAATATGGTCCGATATTCAGCTGTTGCGATGCCGTATGGATGAAGCGGTTGGCGCAGGTGCCGCCGACGCTTTCAGGTCGGATAATCTGTTGCAGGCCGGGCGTGATTTCATAGAGCTTGTCGGAAGATCCATTAGGGGCGTGCCCCTTGTAGGTGATGGCCCATAGGCGATCAGCCCATGGAACCACCGCCCCGGTACCGACTTCGCCCGTCTCTTCGCTGGTCATCACCAGGTGGGGATAGATCCCGGAAATATTCACGATCTTATCAGGCTCCGGGAGCAGGATTTCATAATCGGCGGTTGGCACCGGATCCAATCCGTGGTCAAGGGTCACATCGTCGACCAGATAGGAGTGGGAGGTCGGGGAGCTACGGTCGAAACGCACGGTGTCGATTCCGGCGGATGTGGCATTGGCCGTCCTGTAGAAGTTGGTTAGTCCGGTGATGGAGTGCGTTAGGCTCGTGCTGCCGGGATCGCTCCACGCCACATCATATTCGGCGTTTGCCGATCCAAAATCACGTCCGGTCACCTGCAAATGGATGGTGGAATTGGCCGGCACCGAAAAACCCGAACTGCTGGCGATGCTGACAATCTCGACAGGGCCCTCCTCGGTGACAAGCTGAAGGAATCCGCCCGTAACCGTGCGCACTTCGATGGCGGGACCGGCGGGGGTTTCGAGCAACGCGCGAAAACCCGTTTCCGTTGAAGTTCCAGCGACCTGAAAGAGGGTGTGGAATGTAAAGTTTGTGGTTAGAGGGGTATCAATGGACTGGTTGAGTATTGCAGAGGTGTTGTACGGCAAGCGTGCGGCCGTGGCACTGCCATTGAATCCAGCAACGGCGACGGTGCCGCCACCAAGGTTCCATCCCGTCCCAAAAGGAGATTCTTCGAAATCTGAATTAACCAGCAAGTTATCGACCGGGTCTGGGGGCGGTGGAGGCTCAACGACGTCGCCATCAACCGACACCTCGTCGATAACCATTCCCCCGGTGCCGCCTTCAAAACGGATCGTCTCGAATGGAATTGTGCCATCAAAATGGAAGGATCCCATGTTTATGCTTGTAGTGTAGTTGATTCCGTCTGTCGACACGCCTAGGTTGTACTCAGGATCAGCGTCGGCATCGAAGTTGCCCACGTTGACCCGGATATGGTAGGTGGTATCGGCGGAATATGTGCCGGGTACAGCATTGTACCATGTACCGCTGCCATACTTGTAAAGCCCGTCACTTTCCATTTTCAGCGTGACAATGTTCCCTGAATTGCCATCTCCGCGAAGCCGGATCCGTTGGGATCCGTCATGGGCGGCCATGGACAGCATGAAATCAAGCTGGTAAACCGTCGGGCCGACTGCCGGAGTCGCAACAAAATCCTGCATCATCGAATTGCCCGGCCCGAGATCTGCCGCAGATCCTGAACCCGTTAAACCGGAAGTGGACGTAGCTCCGATATTATCCCAACCGGAATCGAAAGTACTCGCCTCGAAATCGCCATTGGTAACCAGATTAGTCTGGCCAAAGCACGTCAACGTGGTGAGCAGCAGGATTGAACTTGCGATCCTCGCCTTTTTGGGGGATGGAATAATAGTGGTGTTTTTCATTGTGTGTCTCCAGTTGAACGGACAGGAAATCGGGTTATCAGACAACACGAACACGCATCCGTCGTATTCGGCCCGAGAAAAAGCTCTATAAAAAATTTGAGAAAAAAACCCGCCCGGCTGGACGGGTCAATTAATCTGCTGATGAGTGACTACACCATCAGTTTGCGACGGATAAACAGGAGTCCCCCGCCGAAGGCAGCCAACAATCCTATTGTGGCTGGTTCCGGAATAACCGACACCTCGTCGACAACCATTCCCCCGGTGCCGCCTTCAAAACGGATCGTCTCAAATGGAATTGTGCCATCAGAATGGAAGTATCCCATGTTTACGCTTGTAGTGTAGTTGATTCCATCTGTCGATACGCCTAGGTTGTACTCAGGATCAGCATCGGCATCGAAGTTGCCCACGTTGACCTGGATATGGTAGGTGGTGTCGGCGGAATATGTTCCGGCTACGGCTTTGTACCATGTACCGCTGCCATACTTGTAGAGCCCGTCACTTTCCATTTTCAGCGTGACAATGTTCCCTGAATCGCCATCTCCGCGAATCCGAAGCCGTTGGCTTCCGTCAAAGGCGGCAAGCGACCACATGAAATCAAGCTGGTAAACCGTCGGTCCGACTGCCGGAGTCGCAACAAAATCCTGCATCATCGAATCGCCCGCCCCGAGATCTGCCGCAGATCCTGACCCCGTCAATCCGGAAGTGGACGTAGATCCGGTATTAGCCCAACCGGAATCGAAGGGCGTCGCCTCGAAATCGCCATTGGTCACCAAATTTGCACTCGAAACATGGCAAACAGCTGTCGCCACCATTATCACAGCTACTAGTTTTACTTTACCTGACATACTACCTCTCCTTTTGTTTGTTTCCTCTGTTCATTGCAAGTGCCGTACCGCGCACGGCAACCCTTGCTACAACTGGGTATTGTCGGGAACATGACATATGACACATCATTTCTCCCTCTTTTTCAAAAACCCGGATATCACAACCTATCCGGCTGTAAATTGTGAATTTTCCCTACTCCTCCGTGATGACACGATAGAAGAGCTGATCGTTGTCGATGGGATCCGTAATGGAAACAGAAGTGGCCTCGATTTCTAAACCAGTTGGTAGTCAGTTTAAGTTATGCCGCATAGGCTCCGGTTCCTTTAGGTTCCTCCCTCCTCCGGAGGAGGGAGGAAAAATCACGCCGCCAACTTGACGCCCCCTGCATATACTTCATCGGGTGTCGCGTCCTCAAGGGACTGATGAGGCCGTTTGAAGTTGTAGCGCATCATATACGCATTGATTCCTCGTTCAAGCTCCCAGCCATTTTCGTAGCTGTTCAAATAGATGTCCTCATACTTGATGCTGCGCCAGAAGCGTTCGATCATGACATTGTCGATCCAGCGCCTTTTACCATCCATGCTAATGGTGATCTCTAATTCCTTCAGTCTTCCGATCCACTCATCGGACGTGAACTGACAGCCTTGATCGGTATTGAATATCTTAGGAACCGTGCCTGTCATTTCCACGGCTCGATTCAAGGTGCGTAAACAGAAGCCCGTATCCAGCGTATTGGAGAGTTCCCAGGCCAAGACCTTCCGGGAGTGCCAGTCCATGATGGCAAACAGATACATGAAGCCCTTGGCCATCGGAATGTAGGTGATGTCTGCACACCAGACCTGATTCGGACGAACGATGTCGAGTCCTCTAAGCTTATAAGGATAAATTCCGGAAGGTCCTCCGGGAATGGTGGTTCGCTTGCGCGGATAAACCGCCTCAATGCCCATCACGTTCATCAATCGCTTGACTCGGCCTCGACTTATTTTCGGCCAATTCCTGCGCCGCAGGTACGAACGCATCCGGCGTGAACCCGCCGAAGCATCCTCCAGATGCAGCTCATCGATTTCCCTCATGATTTGCAAGTTCTCCATCGGCTCGCCTTTGGGCAACGAGTAGATCAAGGTCCGAGAGATACCCAGCAACTCGCACTGCCGGCGTACGCTGACTTCCGATTGCTTGCTCACGAGGTGTGCCCTCTGCCGGGAATTCCCAGCTGTACGCACTTTTTTTCGAGCCAGTCCACCTCCATAGACAACTGGCCAACCTTTCGCTCCAGTTGGGCGCGTTCGAGTTCTTCATCCTTGTTCTTC
>DAOVNC010000362.1 GCA_030630445.1 Kiritimatiellales bacterium
ACCGAAAGCGTGGCCCACCGGCAGCGTCAAGGGATTGCGGGCACGCGGCGGCTACACGGTGGATCTTGAGTGGAAAGACGGCAAGCTGGTTGCGGCCAAGGTCACCGCCTCGGTCGACGGAACCTGCAAACTGCAATATGGCGACAAGACTGTGCCCGTCGCACTCAAGGCCGGCGAATCGAAGGTGCTTTCGACCTCCGAGTCTTAAACGACCAAGAGGCCAATTATTTTACTAGATTACGGCGCGTCCTGAGCAAGAGAGCTGTTCGTAGGTGAAATGCTGCAATTCACGGGCTGACCCGAATAGCTTGCGGCACCGTGAAGTAGTATCGATCGCTGACCCGACGCTGCAGAACCTTGGTGTAGGGGGAAATAATTTGAAGCGCTTCGTCGCGGTGGTCTGCGGGCAAGGTTTGGAGCCAGCCGTCGATGTCGATGCGCAGCTTGTCCGGCCCCTTCCCGTTCTCTGCCACAAATTGGATCATCGCGGAATATTCCACCGGGAATTGCTCCTGAAGTTCGCGCATCATGCGGTACGACAGGGCGTAGGGATCGCGGCGGGTGCGGCTGAAGTGCCGCTCCCAGTTCCCCCATGGCCGCCCGGTTTCGGCGCACACCTGCTCGGAAAAGAGGGTGGCCAGCCCCTCCATGTACCAATCGAGTATGCGCGGGTTGATGAGGTGGGCGCATTCGTGGCCCAGCAGCGGGAAATAGTTTGCATGGCCGGGGTCGACCGCCAGATAGATGGCAAATACGCCGTTGGTGGAGTCGACGCATTCCGTGAGTGAAAAATTTTCGGCAATGCGGTATCCACGGGCTTCGGGGAGCTTTTTCGAGCGGCGGAGGATCACTTGCTTGACGGGGATGGCGGGTTGACCGAATTGTGCCACGGCTCTTTCCAGCGCGAGGGAAATGAAGGCCTCGGATTCGGCATCGTTAATGGGCTGGTAGGCTTCATGCCATGGGCCGGGCGGCTTTCCATCGGATAGCCGCATGCATCCGGAAAGTCCGAGCAGCAAAAGAAAAAGGCACAGCACCTTCCGCAAGGGGATGTGCTGTGCCTGGTCCACGTTCGTTGCCAAGAGGACTAGCCCCAGAGTTGGTCGGGATATTTCCCGGCGTCGTGCATGGCCTGCAACTCGCCCACCACGGTGGGCTTGTCGTTCGGGTAGGTTACGCCGAACCATGAATCATGCGAACTGAGCACCTTTACACGGGTTTCGCCGGCGTTGATCATGTCGTCAATGATGGTGGGAATGAGCCATTCGGACTTCATTTCGGATCCTTCGGCTTCGAGGAAGGTCGCGAAGCGCGCTTCCAAAGCTTGGAAAAACTTCGGGGTGAAACCCCAGAAATTCATGGAGCAGATTTCGTCGCCGGTCATGTCGACGGGGGTTTCGGCATCGAAGAACTGTACCACGCCTTCTGCACTACGTTCGATTTTCAGCCGTTCGACCACACCGGAGAGGTAGCCGTTTTCGACTTCGCAGACCCCGCGGCTCACCGAACCATTCGGGGAGAGCGTATTCTTGGTTTCGAAGCCAACCATGCAGCTATCGGTGCTTTCGACCGCCAAGTTCCGCAGTTCTTCGGCAATCGCCGTGTAGGCTTCGGTGCCGTAGTAGTCGTCGGCGTTCTGGACGGCAAACGGCGCATCATCGACCACGCCTTTGCATGCGAGGATGGCCTGTCCGGTGCCCCAGGGCTTTTGGCGGCCTTCGGGTACGGAGAAGCCTTTCGGCAGGTCGCCGAGTTCCTGGTAGGCGTAGCCGACTTCGATCTTGTCGTCGAACTTGCTGCCCACGGCTTCCTTGAATGCATCGGAAAAGTCCTCGCGGATGATGAAGACGACCTTGTCGAATCCGGCGCGGATGGCGTCGTAGACGGAGTATTCGATAAGGGTCTCGCCGCTCGGGCCCATCGGGTCGATCTGCTTGAGGCCGCCATAGCGACTGCCCATGCCGGCAGCCATGATTACTAGAGTAGGTTTCATGATATTCCTTTTTTCGTTATATTTTCCATTCATCTACCGACCTTGGATGCAAAGCCGGCACGAAACGCAAAGCCATGGGAGGACGGCGACCCGCCCCACCAAGAGCCTTGCAGAGAGGGGTTATTCCGCCACTGGGATTTCTTCGGGCGCGGGTTTGGCGGGATCGCCCACGATTTCCTGCACCTTGATGGTGATGTTGCCGATTTCCTCGAGGCCAAGCGACTCGCGCACGCTTTCGCGCACCCGTTGCTGCAGCACATGGGATAGCTCGGGAATCTTGTTGCCGGCCACCACCTTTACGCTAAGTGCAATATCAACGGAGTCCTTCCCCTTGTTCAGCGTCGAGTCGATGCTTTTGATCGCGGAAAACTCCTTGCCAATGCGTTCAATAAAATCGCAGATGGCCTTGGTGCTAATGCCCACACTTCCGTCCTCGGAGTGGAAGTTGATGAAGGTGTCTTTCTTTTTTCCGCACCCGCCAACCCAGCGAAGCACAACAGAAAGGATCAAGATCACACCTAAACCAGCACCGACAATCGGCCTCTGCAACGCATCGGCGATCCGTTGACCAACCGCCGTGTTAACGAGGCTTCCATAAATCAATCCTGCCCCGATTAAGAGAAGCAGCAATGTCATAACAAAATCGCCGAGCCTACCGGAACGTGCTTTCATGGCTTAGTCCCCTTCGGTTTTTTCATGCGTATTGCGGATGCCCTGCACGACAACATTCACGGCATAGACCTGCTGGCCGGTCATGTCTTCAACGGCATCCTTGACCGCCGCCTGCAGCTGGACACAGATTTCAGGGATACGAACCCCGAATTCGAGCACCACGGTAAGATCGATCGTGAGCAGTTCTTCGTTCTCTTTTTCAACCCGGATCCCCTTGTCCTTGGACTTCTTCCCGATAATACCTGCAAGGTCATCCGCCAGCGAACCCTGCAACTCGACCACGCCCGGCATTTTCTTGGCCGTCTCGTGCGCGATGATGGCGATTACATTGTTGTTGATGCTGATCTTCCCGTAGCCTGAGCCCGAGCTCTCCGTCACGGATAAATCCTGCGTATCTGCCACTGCGTTGCCTGCTTGATCTGTCATTGCCATACTCCTTATCGCTAATTACGAATTAAGAAAATTTTCATGCATGAACTTTTCGAGGAAGGCCGTGTTGTATGTACCTTCGATGAACCGGCGGTCAACCAATAGCGCTTCGCCGAGCGGTACGGAGGTGCTCGGGCCGTTGATGGTGAATTCCTCGAGCGCACGGCGCAGGCGGGCGAGGGCTTCGGCCCGATCCTTCCCTTTCGCGATGATCTTTCCGATCATGCTGTCGTAGTAGGGCGAAATCGTATAGCCGGAATAGACATGCGAATCGATGCGGATGCCCGGGCCGCCTGGGAAATGCACGGCTTCGACGAGGCCGGGGGACGGGGTGAAGTTGTTGTACGGATCTTCCGCATTCACGCGGTATTCAATGGCGTGCCCGACGATCTTCACCTCGTTCTGGGTGAAGGAAAGCTTTTCGCCGGCGGCCACGCGGATCTGCTCTTTCATCAGGTCAATGCCGCTCACCTCTTCGGAAACGGTGTGCTCCACCTGGATGCGGGTGTTCATTTCCATGAAGTAAAACTGCTTCG
>DAOVNC010000034.1 GCA_030630445.1 Kiritimatiellales bacterium
CTTGAAACCGTGAAAAAGAATCCTGCTCGCCACACGGTCTATCTTGCCGCGATCTATACCGGATTGCGTCGTGCGGAACTGGAAGCCTTGGAATGGGGCGATGTTATGCTGGGTGCCGTTTCTCCCTATCTTGCCGTCCGGGCATCGACGACCAAGAATGGAAAGGATTCGGATATTCCGCTGCACCCTATCCTGATCGAAGCTCTGCGCAAGCTTAAGCCAGCCAAAGCAAAGCCCATTGATCGTGTTCTTGAAGTTCCTTCCATTGAGGAGTACCGCGAAGACCTCCAGCAAGCCGAAATTGTGTATCTGGACGAACGCGGCAACAAGGCGGACTTTCATGCCTTACGGAAGACCTATGGAACACTGATGCAGATTGCGGGAGTAAATCCGCGTACCGCTCAAGAATTGATGCGCCACAGCGACATTAAACTGACTACGCAGATTTATACGGATGCGAACCTGCTGCCAAAGGTGGCCGCAATACACAGTTTGCCAGATATAAATTTTGCCCTACATACTGCCACCCCAAATATGGCAAAGTGTGGCAATCTGAGTCCTGCGCTGTCCCAAACTCAGGAAGGAACGAACCCACTTTCGACCAATGGTATGGGGGTTTTAGGGGCAATGAGTCTCGAAATGTCCCAAGGAGAGAATGGTGCCGGAGGTGGGACTCGAACCCACACAGATTTCTCCGCGGGATTTTGAATCCCGTGCGTCTACCGATTTCGCCACTCCGGCTAGAGGGTGAAAGACGAGGAAGATACCAAACCGTTTGAGTTTGGCAACTGCTTTTCCGCGATTTGCCGAGCTCGTTCGCTTTTCGCTCATTCAGCTTCGGTGCGCGTGCCGGCGGGGTCTGGGTCCCCGCCCTGCAGGTGTAGCCGCGATCCACTTGTCCGCCGTAGCCCGGCGGAGGTGGATGATCGCGGAGCTTGGCCAAAAAGATGAGGCTCGACCCGCGCAATCCATACCCAAACCGGCCCACTAAAACCCGCGAAACCCCATAAAAATGGTCGCGTATTTTCTCGCCGAATCAATACTTCGTAAATTATGGATTCGCGCCTGTCGGAAATTATTTTCGCTTTGCCCAGCGCGCGGCCTCTCTCCCGTGGTCGGGTGCCGTTTGTGTTGGTTTTATTTGCTTTTTCTCCACCGGGCACGTAGCTTGCCTCTTCCGAATCCAACCAGAATGGGAACGAGGGGTAATGGAAGACCAGTACAAGACACGAGCAACATTGATCCAACGCGTACAGAACCAACACGACGATGCGTCGTGGGAGGAGTTTGTGTATGTCTACCGCCGTTATATCTATGCGATTATCCGGAGCATGAATATTTCGGAGCACGATACGGAGGATATCCTCCAGCAGGTGCTCATCAATCTCTGGAACAGCCTGCCTAAAATGGACTACGACAAGATCAACCGCTTCCGTAGCTGGCTGAGCACCGTCACGAAAAACTGCGTGACCGATTTTATCCGGAAACGCACCCGCGACGCCAACCGTCTAAAAAAGGCAGGAAAGGATGAGACGCTCACCTATCTCAAGTCCATTCGCCTGCCGGAGATCGATACGATTGCCGAACGCGAGTGGGAAATCCACTTGACCAACCTGGCATTGGAAAATATCGAATCCTTGTTTTCCGGCAAGGCGGTCGATGCGTTCCGGCTGACCTTGGAGGGCAAAGGCGTCGAGGAAATTGCGAAGGAGCTGGACCTAAAGGAAAATTCGGTCTACCGACTGAAAAACCGGGTAAAAGACCGGTTGATCCAGGAGATTGTGCATCTACGCGAGGAATTGGAATAACCTCCCCCCTATTATTGCTTGGCATCCACCACCGTCATGATTCTTCCCAGCTCCGTAAGCATCTCCTTGGGGTAGTCCTCTTTGTTTAGAACAATTCGCCGGGTCCCCATTGAAACCAGTTGCTTGAGCAGGGCATTCTTGTCTGCAAACCGGATTCCCTCCATGCGCAATTCCCCAAGCTTCAGTCCCCGCAGTTCGGTAGGATCGTCCATCTTCGAATAGCTGATATCCAATGACTCGAGATGCAGCGGTTGCAGTACATTTCGACGGTAGACGCCGATGATATTGAGCGAGTATACGGCATAGGATGAGCGGGAAAAATCGAGATGGTAGCCCTTCTTCAACTTGGTCAACTCCAACGGTTTTTCCTGCGGATGGCGGGTGTTGTTCAGCTTGTCCAGAACCGCAATGGCAAGGGGGATATATTCTTCCGGGGTTGCCGATACCGGGCGGCGGCGCATGTGGTGGTAGTAGAGGTAGAAAAGCGTCATTTTGTTCGTGTATCTGGCTTCGTTGAACAAGTTGGCCAATTGCTTGTCGGCGAGGCGTTTTTTATCCACGGGCTTGATCCCTGCGTACTTGTGGCTGAGCGTCCTCAAATGGCCCACCCGTCTCGAGTCCCCGGCACCATCAAAGCATTCGCTGGCGGCACTGAACTCCTGCAGCACGAAATGCAGGACACCCTTTTGTTCCAACAGGTTTTGCAACTTAACCGTATCGACGTTTTCCTTTAGGCCGGTTTCCAATACCTGGATCATGGAGGGCGCATTGATGAAGTCACGGCTCTTCACGGTATAGAGTACCGCTTCGCCAAGATCCTGGCTGAGCTCCTTGCTCACTTGCTGCTCCTTGACATAAAGCAGAAAGTTTTCCTCGGCCTTCTCGCGCGCCGCCACGGCCTCTGCCTTTTCACGACTGATCGCCACAAGGTTGGTGCCAACGATCCCGGCGAGCAGAAGCAGGAAAAACATCAACAAGAAAGAGATACGGCTGTGGCGGTGCATGAGCAACGACATGTGGGTGACCATCCCTGCGTGCTCCGCCTTGGTAGGATAGCCGGATAGGTATCGGCCAATCTCCTTCCGCAAGGCCAGGGCGCTTTCATAGCGGTCAGCCGGCTTGAGGGCGAGCGCCTTCATCGTGACCGCCACCAAACCAGCCGGAATGTGCCGATCCGGTTTGCGGCGGCGAGGCGGCACCACCTTGCCCTCGCGCGTGTTCTTGATCACTTCGTTTGCCGAGACCCCGCGCACGGGCAGTTCGTGCGTCAGGAGCATGTAGAGCATGGCTCCCAGCGCATAGATATCCGTTTGGGGCGTTTTTTCCCCATAGGCCTGCGTCTGTTCGGGTGCCATGAAGCCGGGGGTGCCCTTCATGGTTCCCGAGAGGGTCATGTCGTTGAGCACATCGCCGTCAAGGAGGTCGGAAGCGTCGGCGGAGTCGTTTTCCGGCGTGCTCAACACCCGTGCCAGGCCCCAGTCGCATACGAGCACCTCGCCGAACTCCCCCACCCGGATATTATCGGGCTTGATATCCAAGTGCAGCACATTGCGCGAGTGGGCATAGGCGATTGCATCGCAGATCTTGAGAAAAATATTAAGCAGCGTCTCCAATGGATATTCGCGACGATAGGTTTCGTCGCCATCGCGCAGCTTTCCAACAATTGACTTCAGGCTATCGCCCGGCACCAGTTCCATCGAAAAGAACGGGGTGTCCTCGGAATCGACCCCCATGTTGTAGACCGGCATGATGTTGGGATGCGCCAGGTTGGCCGTAAGGCGGGCTTCGCGCAGAAACTGTTCATGGTCCTGGGGACTTTTCGCGTGCGCCGCGCGCGCCATGGCCACGCGCCGGTCGAGCAGGTGGTCGTGAACCAACGTGATTTTCTTTTCACCACCCTCGGCAATTTCCCGGATCTCGCGATAGCGCGCAATGTGGTCCTTCAGCGAATTCAGAATCGGTGTCAGCGAGGCCGCCTCTGCGTCCGACATGGTCGTCGTGCCCGTCTCGTAGAATTCCCGAAGCGTCTCGTTGCGCGCCATGAACCCTTTCTCCATATCCTTGTCCGTATCGTCCGCCATGGAGGGTGCCTTGCCTAGTCTGAGGGGAAGATTTCGAGGAGTTCGCGGGGGTGTTCGACGAGGTAGTCGGGATTGGAGCGGGCGAGGGCCTGGACGGTGTTGAGTCCCCATGCGACGGCGACGGACTTGGCACCGGCAAGCCGCGCGCTTTCCACATCCACGGAAGTGTCGCCGACATAAAAGAGGGTCTGCGGATCGATTCCCCGTTCGCGGATATATTTTTTAACCCGGCGTTTTTTGCTGAGGATACTGCGGGTGGAATGCACCTCGTCGAACCAGTCGATGGCGTGCTGTCCAAGAAACGCGTGTACGTTTTTGCTGCGGTTGGACGTAAGGATATCCATGTGGTAGCGACCGCTCTCGTGTATCCGGGTCAGCACCTCCGCCAAGCCTTCAGGCGGATGGATTTCATGAATGTCCTGGTGCATCAACCGCCGCGCATGGATGGCGACAACCGGCACCTTCCAGAGGGCGATTCCGACGTGTTCGATGAATTCGTGTATGTTCAAATGCCGGACGATCTCGATCTCCTCCTCGGGAAGATGGCGATAGCCATAGACGGACGACAACCGGTTGAAGACGGTGTGGATCAGCATCATCGTTTCGGCAAGCGTGCCGTCAAAATCAAATAAGATGGTAGGTTTTTGCGTATTCATGAGTCGTCGGACTCTACGGCCTGCCCAAAGTTGAAACCAGTAGAAAGCATCTGGTTTTTACGCGGTGGCCAATGGTGGAAAGGCTGTACATCCACATCATCTTCCCGTATGAATTCACCCTTATGAAAACAATTCTCTTCCAAACTATTTCCTTCTCGCTCCTGCTTATTGCAGGCATGACCTCCCATGCCATAGACTTTACCGATCAAGGTGAATACGTGGGTTCGTCCGATTGCATCGCGTGCCACGAGCGATTCTACGAGTTGTGGAGCACCTCGCACCACGGCAAGGCCATGCAGGCGTTCAGCGGCACCTTTGCCCGCACTCTCGTCCCGATGAAAGAGGAACTGGAAATCGGCGGCATAAAGTTTATCATTGAACTCAACGCTAGTGGCGGCGTGATGCATGAGACCGGTGCCGATGGCGTCAAAAAGACCTATCCCGTCCTGCACGCGCTCGGCGGAAGGAACATCTATTTCTTTCTGGTACCGCTGGAAAAGGGAAAACTCCAAGTGGCGCCGATCGCCTATTTTGTCCACACGGGGCTTTGGTACAACTCCACCGGCAGCATGGTGCGCCATTTCCAGTCGGGGCCGCAGGATGCGCCGCTCGACTGGACCGACCGACAGCTCACGTTCAACACCGCCTGCCACGATTGCCACATCAGCCAGCTACGCAAAAACTACGACCCCGAGACGGACAGCTACAGTACCACCTGGACCGAACCCGGCATCAACTGCGAAGTCTGCCACGGCCCCGCCGAAGCGCATATGAAAGCAGCCGAAGAAGCCGCGGCCAAAGGCGAAGAGCTTACCGACCTCAAACTAGTCACTTTCCACGGCGACCTCAATGCCACGCAGCGCGATGCCACATGCGCCCCCTGCCACGCCAAGATGGCCCCGCTCACGCGCGACTTCACCCCCGGCGAACTGTTCTTCAACCACTACGACCTCACCTCCTACGAGGATCGCGACTTTTATCCCGACGGGCGCGACCACGGCGAAAACTACACGCAAACCGGTTGGATGGCCAATGCCTGCGCCAACTCCGGCCAGCTCGAATGCATCCACTGCCACACATCGAGCGGACGCTTCCGCTTCAAGGACGAGCCGAACAAAGCCTGCCTGCCCTGCCACGAAAAGCGCGTCGAAAACATTCTCGACCACTCGCACCATGCCGCCAGCAACAACGTCAGTTGCGTCGACTGCCACATGCCGGTCACCGCCCAGGCCTACATGACCCGCTCGGACCATTCCTTCCGCCCGCCCTCCCCGGCCGCCAGCCTCGAATTCGGATCGCCCAACGCCTGCACCATTTGCCACCACGACGACCACGATCCCATGTGGTCGAACACCACCCACGACAACCGGGAGGATCTGGAGTGGGCCGACAAGCATGTGAAGGAGTGGTTCGGAAATGATTCAGGGAAGGAGATCCTGAAACTGGGCCGCATCGTCACGGCCGCCCGCGACGGCGACTGGGAAAAACTGCCCGAAATCCTCGCCTACCTCGACAACCCCGCGTGCGACCAAGCCGCCACAGTGGCCATCCTGCGTCTGCTCAACAACTGCCCCGACCCCGCAAAATGGCAGCCCATCCGCAAACAGCTCGACTCCGAACACGAGTGGGTGCGGGCCGCCGCCGCTTCGACGTTGCAATACGACGAGTCGGACGAAACCACCCGTTTGCTGGTCAAAAGCGTCTCCGACAAGTTCCGCACCGTCCGCATCCATTCCGCCGCCTCGCTGCTCTCGCGAAACCTCGCCAGCTACAGCGAAGAGGAGCGCACCGCCTATGAAAAGGCCCATTCCGAATATTGGAACTCGCTTATCATTTGGCCGGACCGCTGGTCGACCTACTATAACCAAGGCATCTACCACGACCGCAAAGGCGAAATCGACCAATCCCTTGCCGCATACCAGAAAGCGATGGAGCTGCGCGACGATGTTATCCAACCCCTCATCAACGCGTCGATGGTGCATGCCCGCTCCGGCAACAGCACCAATGCCTATGAGTTGCTTCAGAAGGCGATCAAGGTCGAGCCCGCCAGCCCTATGGTGAACTTCAACCTAGCCCTGCTCGAGGCCGAATTTGGCCAGATGGAAGCATGCGAAAAACACCTGCGCACCGCGCTTAAAACCGATCCGCAGATGGCGCAGGCCGCCTACAACCTCGGCGTGCTCCTCTGCCAAAAAAAGGACGAAGAGGGATTCCAATGGTTGAAAACGGCGGCGGAGCTGGTGCCGGAAAACTGGAACAACCTGTCATCCTATATTTTCTTCCTTAACCAAGCCAAGCGGGCGAACGAGATCGAAGCGGCGCTCAAGGCTGCGGTCGGCAGTGGCCGCGCCGCACCCGATGCCTACTTTGCGCTTGCCGGCAACTACCAGCGCGAAGGCCGCCTCGCCGAAGCCGCCGAAATCTACAGGCAGGCCATGCTCAACCCGCGCATGCCCATGGATGCCAAGCGCCACGCTGCCCGAATGGAAAAGCAGATCCGCGCTGCCCAGCAATAGCCAGCCATGTTCAAGTTTCTTAAAATGGTAACCGGACTTGCATTGCTTCCAGCGTGCTGGGCGGCTTCGGTTTCCGTGTACAACCTTTATCAAATATCGGTTGAGCCGGCGGCCACTACCGGGGTCGAAGTGTGGGCGCTACCCGCTGGCTTCATGCTCTGGGTCGCCTTCTTTTTCCTGTTGCCGCGCCCGTTCCGCACCTATGTGCTGGGGCACGAGCTAACCCATGCCATGTGGTCGCTCATGATGGGCGGGCGCATTGGGAAATTGAAGGTGGGCAAAAACGGCGGCCATGTCGAGCTCACCAAGACCAACTTCATCATCACACTCGCACCCTACTTTTTCCCGTTTTATACCTTTCTTGTGATTACCGCCTACTACCTCGCCGGAATCTGGCTGGAGGTCGAACCCTACAAGGCGTGGTGGCTCGGCGCGATCGGCGTCACATGGGCGTTCCATATCACGTTTACGATCCAGATGCTGACCGACCAACAACCGGATATCCATGAGCATGGGCGAATATTTTCATACACCATCATCTACCTGATGAACGTGCTGGTGATCGGCCTCTGGATGGTGCTGGTGGGGTCTCCAAAATTCGGAACCTTTGGCGAACTGCTCGCCCATGAAACCGCGGTGGCCTACAACCATGCCTGCCGGCTGGTTCTTTCGGCATGGATTTTCATGGTCCAGTGGATTGAGCGGATGAAGGGCTGATTTCCTATTCCGAGAGCTCGAGGACTTCGGGGGCAATCTGTTCGATCATGTCGTGGCACAGTTGCTCTACATGCTCGGCCGACGACGAGGCCAGCGAGCGCTGCGCGAGTTCCACCGCATCGGAATAAAAGAGCTTGCGGATCACATCCTTGATCATCGGGGCCTGCGACGGGCTGACGCTGAGTTCATCGACGCCGAGCCCTATCAGGAGCGGAACAAGCACCGGGTCGGCGGCCATCTGGCCGCAGACACACGTCCAAAGACCATGCCGATGGCTGATCTTTACGACATGGTCGATCAGGCGGATGATGGCCGTGTGCGTGGGCTTGTAGAGGTGCGCCACGTTTTCGTTTCCGCGATCGACGGCCATGGTGTATTGAATGAGGTCGTTGGTTCCGAGGCTGAAAAATCTGACGTGCGGTGCAATCAGGTCGGCGATAAGCGCGGCGGAAGGGACTTCGATCATGGTGCCGATCTGTATTTCCTCGTTGAAGGGAATGCCTTTCCCCCGCAGTTCATCCATGCATTCGCGCAGCAAGGCATTGGCCTCCACCACCTCTTGCACGCAGGAGATCATGGGATACATCATTCGAATGTTGTCGTTCACGCTCGCGCGCAGGATGGCGCGCAGCTGCGTCTTGAACAGTTCGGGGCGCGAGAGGCAGAGCCGAATGGCCCGGTCGCCGAGAAAGGGGTTCATCTCGTCTGGGATCTCGAAATTGGCGGGTAGCTTGTCGGCGCCGAGATCCAGGGTCCGGATCACCACGGCAGAGGGGTGCTGGCTTTTGGCCGCCCGCTCGTAGGCCTCGGTTTGCGCGTCTTCATCAGGTAAGGTGTCGCTTCCGAGAAACAGAAACTCGGTGCGGAAAAGACCGATCCCTTTTGCGCCGCGCGCACCCACGGCGTCAAGCTCTTCGAGCAATTCAATGTTCGCGGTGATCGGTACAAGGTAGCCGTCCTGCGTTTCCGGCGGCTTGTCGCGCAGGGTGCCGAGTTCCTGCATGATCTGTTCTTGCTCTTCGGCCCGTTTCTCGTATTCAGCCAACCGGTACCCGGTGGGGTTGATGAAGACCAGCCCCTTTCCTCCATCAACCAGAATGGTGTCGCCCGCCGAAACCACGGCGGTGATATTGTGCAACCCCACGACGGCAGGCACTTCAAGCGCCTTGGCCATGATGGAGGTATGGGAGGTGGCACTGCCGAGGTCGGTGACAAATCCGTGCACCAGTTTCTTGTCGATGCTGGCCGTATCGGACGGGGAGAGGTCGTGGACCACAACAATACAGGGGTCGGTGATCTGCGCCATTTGGTTGAGCATTTCCCCGGCAAGATTGGCCATGATACGCTTGGTGACGTCGCGGATGTCGGCGGCGCGCTCGGAGAGATAGGAGTCCTTCATCTTGGCGAGCATGTCGGCATAGCGGCTGGCGACCGCCTGCAACACGGGTTCGACGTTGACGAGATCCTTCTCAATGGTACGGATGACATCCTCGATGAACGTGCGGTCGTCCACCACGAGGATATGGGCATCGAAGATGCTGGCGTGTTCATCGCCAAGGACTTCCGCCACCTGCTTCTGGATCAGTTTGATTTGATCATGGGTGTCGGTCAGCGCCTCGTTAAAGCGGGCAATTTCGGAAGGGATTTCCTCGGGTGTGATGCTGCGTTGGATCGCTTGCTGGGTTTGGGGAGCGAGAAGCTGGGCCTTGTATACGGCGATACCGGGGGACACCCCGATCCCTTTGAGGATGATTTCGCTTTTTGCGCGTGTTTCTGCCACTGGAACTAATCCTCGTAAAACTTGTTAACGAACAACTCCTCGATTTCGGCCAAGGCCTCTTGGGCATCTGTCCCGGATGCGCTCACCTGCATCGTGCTTCCGGGATAACCCTCTATCGTCATCAACCCCATGATGCTCTTGCAGGAAACCTTGTTGCCATCTTTTTCAATAAAAATATCACATTCATACTTTCCGGCAGCCCTTACAATCAATGCCGCCGGACGGGCATGGATTCCATACTCGTTTATGACCTTGAACTTCTTTGTCAATATATCGTCAACCATGGCTCACCCGTCCTCGCGTTAGACGGCTGATGACCTTGTCATCCAGCTCCTTGGCCGCATCGTGCCCGAGTTCCTTGAGTTTCTGGTTGAGCGCGGCAACCTCGACAATGTTCGCCATATCGCGACCGGAGCGCACCGGCAACGTGATGCAGGGGATTTCCACGCCCATCAATTCCACGGTGTCGGGATGCACCCCTGTGCGGTCTTCGTCGCCAGAGGGGGGCTTGAGATCAATCACCACGTCAAGCTCGGTTTGTCGCCGGATGGAGGCTACCCCAAAAAGGCTTGGAACATGGATAATGCCAAGCCCGCGGATTTCCATGTGGTAGCGGGTGATTTCGTTCGCCCAGCAGACAATGCGCCCCCGGCTGGTGCGGCGAATTTCGGTCACATCGTCTGAAACAAGGCTATAGCCCCGTTCGATCAATGACAGTGCCGTTTCGCTTTTCCCAATGCCGGGATCGCCCCGCAGCAACACGCCGACCCCCATGACCTCCATGGTGGTGCCCTGGATGCGCTCCCGCGGCGCCGTGAGTTTTTCGAGCAGCACGGTGCTTTCGTTCACAAAATTCATCGTCACCATCGGCGTCCGGATGACGGGGACCTTGAACACTTCCGCCAGTTCAAGGATCTCCGCAGAAGCCTTGCGGTTCCGGGTGATGATAATGCCTGGAATCTGCTGCTCGAACAATCCCTGGAGGCGTTTGCGCTTTTCCTTCTCGGTGAGGCTTTTCAGGTAGGTAAATTCGGCCAGTCCAAAGATCTGAAGACGCTTGTCCGCAAAATATTGAAAAAAACCGGTCAACGCCAACCCCGGACGGTTCATGGCAATTTCCAAAAGCTTGTTGTCGAGAAACTCTTCTCCCGCAATCACGCTAAGCGACAGGCGCTCTGCACCTTCATCCAAAAAATCTTGTACTGTAATGGCCAAAATCTACCTCCTGAATCCGATGCAATCCTATTTATGGTGATCCTGCACTTTATCGCGCTGCTTGCGCAACTGGCGCTCGGTGTGCTCAACCGACCGATCGATCGCATCATACATGTTTTCCGACTTCTCCGTTGAACTGATACGGATGTGGTTTGCGGCCTGAACAACAATTTCGGCCACATAGTCGCGTTTTTCCATATCCAGGATCACATGCACGCTTTCTATTCGCGAAAACATACCCAAACACCGCTCGATCTTTTCGTCAAGATGGGTTTTGACGTTATCGGTTACTGTTACATGCCGTCCTGTGATGCTTACTTGCATGGTTGCTCCTTTCGTTGGGTTACATACTGAACCGCGGCCCCAGATAGAGTTCGCGGCTCACCTCGTCGTTTACCAAAAATTCACGATCGCCTTCGCGCAGCACCTTGCCCTCGCACATCAGGTAGGCGCGGTCGACCACCGCCAGCGTTTCGCGCACGTTGTGGTCGGTAATCAATACACCCAGACCCTTCTCTTTCAGGTCGCGCACAATATCCTGCACGTCGTTCACCGCCAACGGATCGACCCCGCTGAACGGCTCGTCGAGCAGGATGATCGAAGGGTTGGTGACCAGCGCGCGGGTAATCTCCAACCGCCGGCGCTCGCCGCCACTGAGCGTGTAGGCCCTCTGCGAAGCCAGATGGCTGATCTTGAGTTCCTCCAGCAGGAATTCAAGGCGCTTTCTACGCTCTTTCCCGGAGATCGGCAGGGTTTCGAGGATCGACATCACATTGTCCCGCACCGTCAGCTTGCGAAAGATGGAGGGTTCCTGCGAAAGGTAGCCCATGCCCATGCGCGCGCGCTTATACATCGGTACAGACGTGACGTTCTTGCCGTTGAAGAAGACCTTGCCCGCAGTGGGCCGCACCAACCCGACAATCATGTAGAAACTAGTGGTCTTCCCGGCACCGTTGGGGCCGAGCAAACCGACGATCTCGCCGGGGCGCACATTGACATCGACTTCCTGCACCACCTTGCGGCCCTTGTATGCCTTCACCAACCGCTCGGTCTGGATTAGATAGGTTTCTTCTTCGGCCATCTTAGTCTTTCAAATCCTTCAGGAATTTCGCCTTCATTTCCTCGGTCGGATATAGCAACACGCGGGCATTGGGTTCGCAAACCATCCGCCGCGTCTCCTGCCAGAATGTGATCCGATCCCCAGTCATAATATTTCGTCCTTGCTGAACCTTCGGGTCGCCATCGAGCACAAATTTGCCTTCATCCGCATAGTAGCTCGCTCGATCCGCTAGCGCTTTCCTGCCGTCTGAATGTATTATTACTCCGGATAGCGCTTCGATCCAATCAATTTCGTTGTTCTCTTTCAGGTGCAGCCGCATTTCCCCGCAGTTCAGCGCGGCGCGCGGATCGCGCAAACGGACGTTCCCCTCGAACTCCGCCAGCGACTGCCCTTCGTCGTAGACCAAGCGGTCCGAACGGATTTCCGTAGTTCCCCCGCCCTGCGAAAGCCCACCTGTTTCAAGCTCCGACATGCTGGCGATCTCCAGCACCGCGTTGGGTTCGCAGATCATTTTACGGCTCCCCTTGATCCAAAAGCTGATCCGCTCGCCGGACAACCGGTTTCCGGCCTCCGAAAGCCGGGCATCGCCAGAAAGCTCGATCGCGCCGTTTTGGAAGGCATAGTTCGCGCTTTCCGCAGTGGCCGTGCGCCCCTCGCTCGTGATCCGGACCCCCTTGCGCGCCTCGATCATCTCCACATCGTTGTCTGCCGAAAAACGCCCAATCAGTGTTTCCGTCTCCAGCACACCGCGATCATCCACCACCTTCACATCATGGTCCATCCGCACGAATCGCCGTTCATAGTCCAGCACCAGGTTCTCGCCCGTAATCATGGTTTCTCCGGAAGCCCGTTCGACGGAAACCATCGACTCCATGCGCCGAATCAGCGGGGCATAGTCCTCCCCCTCGGACTGGATCATGCGGCGCGCTTGGTTCGTGGAGGCAGGGTCGGAAGCCACCACAGCCGTATTCGTCACCGGCTGGATATCGGCCCATTCCGCCTCGTCCACCTCCGACCGTTCCCGCTTGGAGCAAGCCGCAAGGAAAACAACGGCACAGAGCAGGATGCTGGAAAGACGCCTAGTCACAACTCAAGCTCCTTCATCCCGGCCTTGGCCGCTTCCTTCACGAGCACCTTCGAGTCGTGCAGAATTTCGAAACGCCCAGCCACCGCCGACCAGGTAAAGCCGCGCCCGACGATAGTCATCAAACCTGATTCGATCAACACGCGCCCCTCCGAGCGTGCTTCGCGCGTATCCATGTTGAAGAAGCAGTGCGGCGAAAAGACGGTCATCGCAACCTCGCCATCCTTGTACATCTCGATCTTGAGGTTGGTGATCTCCACCTCGCCCTTATCCAACACCTTGGCGTGCTCGCCATAGAGCTGTGCGCGCAATTGGCCTTGGTCGTCATAGTCTGGAACGCGGAAGCCGGAAATCTCCATTCCGACCCCCATCTCCTGCGTCTGGCCAAGGCACGCTCCAGAAAACAGCAGGAGAACGACCAGCAAACGACGATGCAACGAAGCCCCAAAAGGCCTTCCGCACCCCGTTCCTGATTTAGAATTATTCTGCCACAAAATCATTCTGCCTATTCCCCAACTACCCCACTTCCACAATGCTCGGGGTGTAGTCGGCCGGCGGCTCGTAGCCGAGCAGCGTGATGCATGTCGCCGCCAGATTCGCGATCCCGGCATCGGCCACATCGGCCTTCCGCACGTTGGAAACGCCGGAGGGATCGTAGACGATCGCCGGAACCGGATTGAGCGAGTGCGCCGTTTTCGGCAGAGCCTTGCCTTCGTCGTCAAGTTTCAACTCGCCGGTTTTCTTGTCGAGCTCGCACATGTCATCCGAGTTGCCGTGGTCGGCCGAGCAAACCATGATACCACCGGTTTTCTTCAGCGCCTCCATGATTTTCCCGACGCCTTCGTCGACGGCTTCGACCGCCACCTTGACGGCCTCCACCACACCCGTGTGGCCGACCATGTCCCCGTTCGGGAAATTGAGGCGGATGAATTTGTATTCGCCACCCTCGATAGCGGCTACAACGGCATCGGTGATTTCATCGGCCTTCATGCGCGGCGCGCCCTCGAACGGGCAGACATCCGATGGCACTTCCTGCCATGTTTCCGTCGCAAACTTGCCGGAGTTGTTGCCGTTGAAGAAGTAGGTCACATGGCCAAATTTCTGCGTCTCGGAAATAGCAAACTGCTTCACGCCCGCGTTCGAGAGGTATTCGCTCATCGTTCGGTCGATCGCCGGCGGAGTGACGAGATATTTCTCGGGCACACCGAGGTCGCCGTCATACTGCATCATGCCCGCATACTTTACATCCAGCTTGGATCCGCGCGCGAATTCGGTCAGCTCATCGGCTTCAAACGCCTTGGTGATTTCCAGCGAACGGTCGCCGCGGAAGTTGAAAAAGATAACGCTGTCACCGTCGATGATCGGCCCGACGGGGTTGCCGTCGCGCTCGATCACGAACGCGGGCAGGTCCTGGTCGAGGATGCCCGCTTGTTCGGCACGGAAGATTTCAACCGCTTCGCGCATGGTGGCGAACGTGCGTCCCTCGGCCTTCACGTGCGCCGTCCAGCCGCGCTCGACCATGCTCCAGTCCGCGTTGTAGCGGTCCATCGTAATGTTCATGCGACCGCCGCCGGAAGCCACGCAATAGTCGACCGACCCGTCGGCGTTGATCCCTTCAAGGAATTGATCGAAACGCTCCACATATTCGAGCACGGATGTCGGAGGCACATCGCGGCCATCGATCAGCGGATGGATGCGCGCCTTCTTGACGCCCTCCGCCTTGGCGCGGTTGAGCATCGCTTCGAGGTGGCTGATATTCGAGTGCACGTTTCCGTCGGAAAACAGGCCGATAAAATGCAGGGCGGAACCCTGGTCGTTCACGTTTGCGACCAGCTCTTTCCAAACCGCATCCTCAAATATTGATTCGCTGGCAATGGCTGCGCCGACCAGCGCCGCACCCTGCTCGAATACGCGCCCGCAACCAATCGCATTGTGGCCGACCTC
>DAOVNC010000469.1 GCA_030630445.1 Kiritimatiellales bacterium
CGGCCAAGGCTTCCGAGCCGGAGATCTGGCAGATCTTCGTCGGTCGCGGCGAAGGCGTCGATGACGACCGCACGTTCGATCGCATGCTCTACATCATTCGCAAGGTGGCCGAAAACAGGATCTTCAAATCCGATATGGCGGCGAAGGAGGACTTCTATGTTCCGACCCTGACCTGCCGCATCATTATCTACAAGGGGTTGCTGCTGCCGGAGCAGATGGAAGAATACTATCCCGACCTGCTCGACCCGGAATTCGACTCCGCACTGGCCCTCGTGCACCAGCGCTACAGCACCAACACCTTTCCCGCATGGAAGCTGGCGCAGCCCTTCCACGTGATGTGCCACAACGGCGAAATCAATACCGTGAAGGGCAACTGCAACTGGATGAACACCCGCCAGGGATTGTTCAAGTCGGAGCTGTTTGGCGACGATATCGAAAAGATTTTCCCGATCATCCAGCCCGGCCTCTCCGACTCCGCCTGCCTCGACCAAGCCGTCGAGTTGCTCTACCACACCGGCCGCTCGCTGCCGCACGTGATGATGATGCTCATTCCCGAGGCCTGGCAGAAGCACAAGACCATGTCGCCGGAAAAGAAGGCGTTCTACGAATATCACTCCGCGCTGATCGAGCCGTGGGACGGCCCGGCCTCGATCCCGTTCACCGACGGCAGCTGTATCGGCGCAATCCTCGACCGCAACGGCTTGCGTCCGTCGCGCTATGTCGTGACGAAGGACGGCTATGTGATCATGGGTTCGGAAACCGGCATCGTGGATATCGATCCGGCGAACGTGGAATACAAGGGTCGCCTTGAACCCGGCCGCATGTTCCTCGTGGACATGGAGGCGGGACGCATTGTTTCCGACGAAGAGATCAAGCACGAAGTGGCCTCGCAACAGCCGTACGGCGAATGGCTGAAGGATAATCTGGTCAATCTCGAAGAGCTGCCGGAGCAACCGGCCGATCCGGTTGATTTCGAAACCGTGCTCGATCGCCAGCGCCTGTTTGGCTACACGCTGGAAGACCAAAACCTATTGCTTGCCCCGATGGCGCTGAAAGGCATAGAGCCGACGGCTTCCATGGGCATCGACACGCCGCTGGCGGTGCTGTCGGAAAAACCCCAACTGCTTTATTCCTACTTCAAGCAGCTATTCGCCCAGGTCACCAATCCGCCGCTCGACGCCATTCGCGAGGAACTGGTGACCTCCCTCTGGACCAATATCGGCATCGACTCGGATCTGTTTTCCGAAACGCCCCTGCACTGCCGCCTGCTTAAAATCGAGCAGCCGATCCTGACCAACGAAGCGCTGGCAAAAATCACCGCGCTCGACCGGCCCGGCCTTAAAGCCATCACGTTGCCGATCACCTATCCCGTCGCCGCGGGTAGCCAGGGATTGGAAGACGCGTTGGCCGACCTGTGCGAAAAAGCCTCGGAAGCCATTGAGGAGGGGAACGCCTTCCTGATTCTCTCCGACCGCAGCGCCGACCGTGAAAATGCACCGATTCCCGCGTTGCTAGCCACCGCGACGGTGCATCATCACCTGATCCGCAATCATCAGCGCACCCGTTGCGGAATTGTTGTGGAAAGCGGCGAGCCGCGCGAAGTACACCACTTCTGCCTCTTGTTCGGATATGGCGCGGGTGCCGTCAATCCCTATATGGTGTTTGAAAACCTGCAGGAGATGATCGATCAGGACGTCCTGAAAGACCTCTCCATCCGCCGGGCGACCCGCCGCTATGTCAAGGCGATCAACAAAGGGATGAAGAAGGTGATGTCCAAGATGGGCATCTCCACCCTGCACAGCTACCGGGGCGCGCAGGTTTTCGAAGCCATCGGTCTGAATAGCACGGTGATCGATGCCTACTTTACCGGAACCACTTCGCCGATCGAAGGGATTGGAATCGAGGGGATTGCCAAAGAAGTGGAGGCTCGCCACAAGCACGCCTTCCCGTCGCGGAAAATCCCGAAAAACCTTAAGCTTGATATTGGCGGGGCCTACAAATGGCGGCGCAATGGCGAAGACCATATGTTTAATCCGTTGGCCGTGGCCAAGCTTCAGGAATCCGTACGGACCGACAACATGGAATTGTTCCGGGAGTTTTCCTCGCTGATCAACGATCAAAACCGCCACCTTTTCACGCTGCGCGGACTCTTTGAGTTCAAGAAGGAGCGCGAGCCCGTTCCCCTGCGCGAAGTCGAGCCCTGGACGGAGATCGTCAAGCGCTTCAAGACCGGCGCCATGTCCTACGGATCGATCAGCCAGGAGGCGCACGAAACCCTCGCGATCGCGATGAACCGCATCGGCGGCAAATCCAATAGCGGGGAGGGGGGCGAAGACCCTGACCGCTTCGATCCCGACATCAACGGCGACCTCCGCCGCTCGGCCATCAAGCAGGTGGCCTCGGGACGCTTCGGAGTCACCAGCAACTATCTGGCGAATGCCGACGAAATCCAGATCAAGATGGCGCAGGGCGCCAAGCCCGGCGAAGGCGGCCAGCTGCCCGGCCACAAAGTAAAGCCATGGATCGCCCGCAC
>DAOVNC010000218.1 GCA_030630445.1 Kiritimatiellales bacterium
CTGGCACCCTGCTGGCAACCACCGCTATCGGACTGGCTGAAAAAGTGGAGGCCGACATTGATGGCGCAACGACCGGAAAGTGGACCATGGACTTCGAGGCCGCAAAGAAGCTGGCGGCGGAAAAGAAGCTGCCCATCCTGCTGGATTTTTCCGGTTCGGACTGGTGCGGATGGTGCAAGGTGATGGAGGAAAATGTCTTTACCAAGCCGGAGTGGGCGGCCTATGCAACGAACAACCTGGTCATGGTGCTTCTCGACTTCCCGAACGACAAAAGCCTGGTTCCGGAAAAATATGTCGAGCGCAACGCCGCGCTTCAAACGGAGTATGGCGTGCAGGGCTTCCCCACCTTTGTCGTGCTGGACAATGACGGAAAGACCGAACTCGGTCGGTTGGGTGCGGGGCGCGATAAAACCCCGGCGAGCTTCCAGGGCGAACTCCAGGCGCTATTCTCCAACAGGCCAGCGGCCATCGCCAAATACATCGAATCGCTTAGCCCCGAAGCCCGGGCCGAGTTCGATGCGCTAAACGACAAGATGGCCAAGCAAAAGGCAGCCAGCAAAGCGGCAAATGCAGAGATTGCGGCCGCCACCGAGCGGGCGAAAGAACTCACGGCATCGATTGGCAAGCTGGAGGAAGAGTTGCAGGAATTCCGTGTGGGGCAACTCGGCGAAGCCCAGCAAAAGGAATTCAAGGAACTCAAGGCGGAATTCGAGAGCAAGCGGAAGGAACTTGAAGACTGGATCGGAACACAGCCGGAGCGCACGGAAGAAAACACGGCAAAATTCCAGGCCATGCAGGGTGAATTGCAAGCCATCAGCAGTAAACTCGACGCCTATTAGAGCCGTGCCCCATGGAAAAGAAAAAGGCGCTCCTTGCGGGGCGCCTTTTTGCTTTCCCGAGTTTCGAACTCAGGGTTCGACGAGCCGGTAGAATCGCTGGGGCTGTTGCCAAACGGGCAGGTTGGTGATGACGGTGCCGTCGTCGATCCAGCCCATGGACGAGGGGATCATGGTCGGAATACCGAACCCGACGGGAACCATTTGCCAAGTGTTGGAGGAGAGCGTGTCGCAATACTGGATCTGATAGTCGATCGCATCGAGGGCTTCCCACGTCAAAACAACGGCGTCGGGCGGAGGACCATCCTGCACGAAAGCCGGTGGAGGAAACGTGGTTGAGCGGACGGGCCGAGCGGGGCCGGCGAGCGCGACGGCGCAGGATAGAACCAACATTGCACATAGCAGACGCTTCATCTTGCATTCCCCCTGTGTTTTCGTGGGGTCGGGATATGGGTACAAAAAAACCAAGGGCCGGGAGAGTTCCCGGCCCTTGGAGTGCGATGGAACTATGCAACTAGGGAGTCCACGGCGCAGTCATGCGATAGAACTTGTTGCTCTGCGCCGACATGTTGTTGGTCTGCCAGTTGATCGGGCCGTCCACGGTTGCCTCGACATCGACCCAGCTGTTGCTGACCATCAGGTTTGTCGTGGCCTGCATCTGGTAGGTGATGCCGCTCTGCGAATTCCATTCCACCGTCGCCACCGTGTTCGAGGCATTGAAGTACAGGTTGGTGATCAGGATGTTCGGCGAAGGCACCGGCTGGAGCAGCGTCACCGCATAGTCTTCCACCTCGCCATCGCTGGCCGCACCGGCCGGCGACGATAGCCCCGCACTGCTCAGGCGGAACCGGGCATAGCTGCCACCTAGCGCGGCGCTGGACGGCACCGAGAAGGATAGTGCATTGGCACCGGGGGCCAAAGCCGTTCCGTTGAAGACCTTCTCGCTCGCTACCCATGTTCCGTTGCCGTCGAAGTCGACCCATGCATCGAGTAGGCCGCCGCCGATTCCGGAAGTCAGGAACACGTTGACGGCAACATTGGATCCGCGAATTAGCGAACCGATCGCTACGCCATCTTCATCGTCGAACACGGCGAGATCGTCGCCGTCAGCCGCTGCGGTTGGCTGGCCGTCCCACTCGGCATCGATCCGTGCTCCAAGGAAGAAGTTTGTGAGGATGACATGCCTTGCCCCGGTACTCGCGCTGAGCGTCGGATACGTCGGGTCTGGCGCATCGCCCCAGTCTTCGACATCCCCTTCCTCGCCGGACAATGCGAACGCAAATTCCAGCGATTCACCCTTCCGTTCATGCATCGATCCGTAGATCAGATCCTTCCAGAAGACCGCCAGCGTCGGATCGTAGTAGCAAGCGTCGTCGTTGAATGCATCCGGTGTCGTCTTCCACCCAAACTCGAAATCTCTTTCGCCATCGTAGGAATACTCCATCGCAAGCCAGTATATATTGCCCTCGACTTGAATGAAGGACTCATGCGGCAGTGGATAGAAATCAAACTGGTAGATGTTGTGATCACCCGGATGAATCCAGTTGGCTGTTCCCGGATCGTGCCACCACTCGCCCTCCGGTACCGTCCAGATATGGCCAGCGGTGTACTGGGCCGGAAGGAATACCTTGGTCCAAAGCAACTGCCCCGGATGGCTGTAGGACACGTCAGCCCCTGCCGGGACGTCGCTCCAGATGGATAGTTTGAAGATCAGTCCACCGGGGCCTTCCGGTGGAAGGATGTCATTCAAGAACGAGCCCCAGATATGTATGTCCGTGATCGGCCCGCTGGCTGTGCACTCGAAGTCGTCAGCAAGCATGAAATGCGTGTTGTTGACATCCACGCCCTCTTGGCCTTGTTCCGGAATCTGCAGCCATTTGAGATCCTCAAGATCAACCACGTAGTCTTCCACTTCCCCGTCCTGCGCCAGACCGCTGGAAGGGAGGCCGGGCGTGGTACTGATCCGGAACCGGGCATAGGTGGGTATATTGGTTGCCCAAGTCGGCACAGAGAAGTTCACCGTGTTGATCCCGGCAGCAACGGAAACGTCCGTGATGATTTGTTCCGATGCATCTCCCCAGTCGCCATCGGCGTTCCAGTCGATCCACCCCTGCAAGATTCCTCCACTTCCTGTGACGACCACCTGTACCGTGGCGGGGGTACCGGAAATCAGTGCGGTCGTGAAAACGATCCCGTCCTCATCATTCAGGTTGTTGATGTCATCCCCATCGGCGGCCAACGTAGGTTGCCCGTCGGGTTCAATATCGATGAGGGCACCCAGGAACGGGCTTGACGGAAGTGACGGAAGGTGGCGGGCGCCATCGCTGGCGAGCAAAGTCTGGTAGAAGGCATCGGGAGCATCCCCATAGTCCATATCCCGGGGCGGCTCTTCGATGAAGACCTCATGGTCCTCCACTTCGCCATCGATGGCCGGGCCGCCGGTGGGCAGGAGCGCACCCGAACTGTTGATGCGGAAACGGGCGAAGGTTTGCCCGGTCGAAGTCCCTGCCGGCACAGTGAAGCCGACCGTGGTTAGCCCATGCGGCAGCCATCCGCTCTGGATCTGTTCGCCCACATCGGTCCAATCGCCGTTGGCGTTGAAGTCGATCCATCCATCCACCCAGGCTTGGCCGATGCCGCCGCCTCCGGTGTCCACGGTGATATCGACGGAGCTGGCTTGGCCAGCCACGAGCGGTACCGGGAAGACGATGCCGTCCTCGTCATCGGGAGAAGTCCCGTTGGTATCATCCCCAAGGGCATTGGGGTCGGGTTGCCCGTCCGGCTCGCCGTCGGGTTGGTCCGTCTGGGTGCCGTCGTCGAAGTAGGGGGCGCCTGCAACGATGTTGTGGTGGGCGCCGCTGTCGGCCAGAATCGTCTCGTAGTCTCCTGGACCGGTGCCCATTGTCCAGTCGGGGGCGTCGCCGAAATCAAACTCTTCTTCCAAAGTTGTTTCGTTGATGATGAAGGCGAGGTCGAGCGATTCCTCGGTGATGGGATCGCGCAGTTCGCGCCATTGGTCTGGATCCAGCACGGGCAGGTCGGCCCAGACCGCGTCGTCCAGGAAATGCTCCGATCGGGAGGTTTTCCATCCCCATAGTCCGTATTCTGTCTCCACGGAGATGTCCAGCCAGTAGTACGTTCCTTCAACCTGCTCGAAGGCATCGCTGTTTGGAATAAAGATCTCGTAGCGGAAATAGCGGTTGTGGTTGTTCAGTTCCCAGAAGGGAATGTTGGGATCGTACCAGCCTTGATCCGAAGGCTCTTCTTCGAACGGATCGGACAGCACCCAGCCGGGCGGTAGATTGGCTGGATCGATATTCCATTCCATCAGCGCTGGCACTTGGGGCATGCTCCACTGTGCCAGTTCGCCAGCGGGAATGTCGGCGTGGATGCTCAGATGGATGTTCGTGATGCCTTGGTATGAATGTGCTTCGTCGAACAGGTTGGAGGCCCACGATCCCCAGAAGGTGATGTGGTTGATGAATCCATTGGAGGTGCACTGGAAATCGTCGGCAAGGACTTTTTGGATGCCCTCTGGTTCCAGATCCGTGGGAGGAGTTGCGCAGGCGCGCACGTCCCATCCGTTGGGATCGGGCAACTGCGGCCAGTGCATCTTGTGGGGATACTCAGGCTCCTCTTCGATGTAGTGGAATACGGATACGTCGCTGCTGCGCAGCACTTCGTCGGGATAGTCTGTGCCGGGATCGACCGCCACGTCATCGATCCAAGTGCTAATCTTGAGCGAGGTGGTGCGGTTGGCGAAGATGTCCTCGCCGAATTCCATTGAATTGGTGATTACATTATAGCGCGGATCAGACAACGACGGATCCATGGGTGGGTCGACGGAGAAGACCAGCGTTCTCGTGGATGCCTGGCCTGTGGGAATATCACCAAAGTCCCAGGTCGGCACATAATAGTTGCCGGGGCCGCCGACGGCCTGTGTTTCCTGATCGTTCCAGCAATACCAGGCATGCTGGTCCTCGTTGTCGGCAATGATGAAGGGATGCACTTCGCGATAGGGTCCGGTAAATTGACTGGGAAGCAGGCTGATGTCTCCAATGGCGAACTCCGCAGTCAACTTGGTGTCGACCAGTGTGCCGATATAGCGTTGCGCTCCTGTGAGCCGTGACTCGGAGTGGCTGTTACTTGCGTCTGATTCCTGTCCCTCGGCCGTTGAGGTATCGTTGAAGATGGTTGCATCAACGGTAAACTTGATGATGCTGGTTCCCCCCACTGCATCGTATTGCACATTCACCACGACACCTTCGATCGCGAGATGCTGGGCGATGCCGCCGCCATGATCGATGATGTTGTCGTGGAATTCGTATGGCCGGTATTCTTCGGTGCCATCCACGTCAAGGAACCATTGTCCGTTGATCGACCAAGGATCAACTGGCGGGCCGTCCATGGCTGACGAGGTAACGGGTGGTTCGGTGATGGGTAGCGATGGTGCTGCGTGCAGGCTGATGGGTGCTGCAATGGAAAAGGCTGCGATCAGCAGCGGAATTCGGAATGATTGTGCTTTCATGGTCTCTCCCCGGTTTCTGCCCTTTCGGGCAAGATTTAGTGTGTCATGTACTCTCCTTGGTTCCGACGCCTCGGGTTTAACGCTGATCCGATGGGTTGTCCAGCATAAATACGTAAAATTATCCATGGGATATAAGGGTCTCATTAAATGCCTGTTTTCGAGGGACTTACCCTTTTTTTCACACCGACCCAAATCGATGAAATACTCGATGAAATGGAGGCAGACAGCGCGGGCAGCGCCAAGCACTGCATCGTGTCCCTACCGCAGGCAAAAGAGCTCCCTTTTCGAGAATTTCAGGGAAAGGATGCAGGCGTCTCCGATGCAAAAGCACCCATAGGCGGTTGGTTGTCCGAATCTCCCGGCAGGAGCCGTCTATTGTTTTATCCTGCGGTAAAAACCACACATGAGGGAGTGGGTCGCCGGAGAATCTTAACCCCCGGAAAAATCAACGATGAAAACATCTTCCGAACCTCGATGAAAAGGGCTACAAGAGCGCCGAGGTCGACGACTGGAAGATAAAACCAAAAATGGAGCTGAACATGAACATCCCAAATGCACAAAGACGAACCTTTCTCGCCTCCAGCATCGCAACGGGAGCGGGGCTGACCCTCCTGCCGAGCGGCACACTGGCCGGCAAGGGCGCGGGCGGCAAGCTGAACATTGCCCTGATTGGCGCGCATGGCCGCGCCAAAGCCCACTACGGAAATCTCAAGCGGGAAAACGTCGTGGCGATCTGCGATGTAACCGAGGCGAACCTGGCTCTGGCCACCAAGGAGTTCCCGAAGGCCAAGCGCTACAAAGACTGGCGCAAGTGCCTTGAACAAAAAGACCTCGATGCCGTGGTCTGCTGTACAACCGACCACACCCATGCCTTCATCTCCATCTGGGCCATGAACCGCGGCCTGCATGTCTACTGCGAAAAACCGCTCGGCGACTGCGTCTACGAAGCCCGCGCCGTGCGCGCCGTCTACCTCAA
>DAOVNC010000100.1 GCA_030630445.1 Kiritimatiellales bacterium
CTGGAGCATGCGTTTTTCGTTCCGGATGATCACTTCCGGCGTCTTAAGTGCCAGTAGCGTGCGCAAACGGTTGTTGCGGTTGATCACGCGGCGGTAGAGATCGTTGAGGTCGGACGTCGCGAAACGACCGCCTTCAAGTGGCACGAGCGGGCGCAGGTCCGGCGGAATGACCGGCAGCACTTCCATAATGATCCACTCGGGGCGGGAATTGCTCTTGATGAACCCTTCCATCACCTTCATCTGGTTAACTAGCTTCTTGCGCGTCTGCTTGGAGCGCGTGTTCATCATGGCTTCTTCCAAGGCCTGAAGGGTCTCCATGAGATCGATCTTGCAAAGCAGGTCACGGACACCCTCGGCACCGATCTTGGCGACGAAACTGTCGAGTCCATAGTTATCGAGAGCTTCGCGATACTCGTCCTCGGAAAGCAACTGCTTTTCCTTCAGCGGGGTATCGCCGGGGTCGACCACGATGTAGTTGTCGTAGTAGAGCACGCGTTCGAGGTTGCGCATGGTCATGTCGAGAATCAGGCCCATGCGGCTCGGGGTTGCCTTGAAGAACCAGATGTGCGAAACCGGCACGGCCAGTTCGATGTGCGCCAGACGCTCGCGGCGAACGCGAGAGAGTGTCACTTCCACACCGCAACGGTCGCAGATTACGCCCTTATGCTTGATTCGCTTGTATTTTCCGCAAGAGCATTCCCAGTCCCTGGTCGGGCCAAAGATACGCTCGCAGAACAGGCCGCCCTTCTCGGGCTTGAACGTCCTGTAGTTGATCGTTTCCGGATTCTTGACTTCGCCATGGCTCCATGAACGGATTGATTCGGGCGAAGCAAGCGTGATGCTTGCGTAGTCGCTAAGATCATCGCGCTTCATTCCAAAAATTTCCGCAGCACTGCTTGATTTGTTTTCCACCGTGTTCCTCCTGCAATCTAAATGGTTTTCCGAACAAAACGGAAACTAGGCTGTGAGAATGGATTCGCCATCTTCATTCTTAACCTGGAAGTTAAGCCCCAATCCCTGCAGTTCTTTAATCAGCACGTTGAACGACTCCGGGCAACCTGAATCCAAGACATTTTGTCCTTTCACGATCGCCTCGTACATGCGGGTACGGCCCGCAATGTCGTCACTCTTCACGGTCAGGATTTCCTGAAGGGCATGAGCTGCGCCATACGCTTCAAGCGCCCACACTTCCATCTCCCCGAAGCGCTGGCCACCGTATTGGGCCTTGCCGCCAAGCGGTTGCTGCGTGACGAGCGAGTAGGGTCCAACCGCACGGGCGTGGATCTTTTCGCTGACCAAGTGGTGCAGTTTGAGCATGTAGATCACACCCACCACAACGCGCTGCTCGAACTTTTCGCCGGTGCGCCCGTCGTATAGAACGGTCTTGCCGTCGTCCGGGAATCCGGATTCAACCAACATTTCGCGGATCTGCTGTTCGGAAATACCGTCGAAGATCGGCGTCGCGGCGTGCATGCCCAGATGCTTGCAAGCCCATCCAAGATGGGTTTCGAGCACCTGCCCCACGTTCATGCGCGAAGGCACGCCCAACGGGTTCAGCACGATGTCGACCGGGGTTCCGTCCGGCAGAAACGGCATGTCCTCCTCGGCAACGATCCGGGAAATAACCCCTTTGTTACCGTGGCGGCCCGCCATTTTATCGCCGACGGAGAGTTTCTTCTTTTCGGCGATGTAGACCTTCACCGACTTAACGATGCCGGCATCCATCTCCTCGCCGCTTCCGGCGCGGTTGAACGAGCGGTCCTTGTCGGCCTTGGCTTCCACAAACTTGGTGCGGTATTCGTCGATGATGCCCATGATCTTGATGCGGATCGGGCTGGGCTCGATGTCCACATGCTCATAGTTTGCCGCCAGCTTGCGTAGCAGCGTCTTGGTGATCTTGCGGTTGGCCGGAATAATAACGTCGCCCGCCTCCACGTTCACCACATCCAACGGAATCTTTTCGCCCAACAGGATGTTGGAGAGGGATTCGGTCAGATCCTCGGTCAACTGGGCCACCACGCCTTCATGGCGCTCGGTGATCTCTTCCTGCATTTTCTTGACGTCGGATGGGGTGTCCTTGGCGGCCTTGAGCGCGAGATCCTTGGAGGATACTTTTACATCCATCACGATGCCGTGCGTTCCGGAAGGCGCTTTCAGCGATGTATCCCGGACATCGGCCGCCTTTTCGCCAAAGATGGCGCGCAACAGGCGTTCTTCGGGGGCCAGCTCGGTTTCGCTCTTCGGCGTAATCTTGCCAACCAGGATATCGCCAGGACTGACCTCGGCGCCCACTTGAATGATTCCATCGTGCGAGAGGTTCTTCAGCGCTTCTTCACCCACATTGGGGATGTCGCGCGTAATTTCCTCCGGACCCAGCTTGGTATCGCGGGCACCGCATTCGAATTCTTCGATGTGGATGGAGGTGTAGACGTCTTCGCGAACCAGCTTCTGGTTGATCAGGATGGCATCCTCGAAGTTGTATCCGCCCCAGGGCATGAAGGCGACCACCACATTGCGTCCGAGCGCGAGTTCGCCCTCGTCCGTACCGGCACCATCGGCCAGGACATCGCCCTCGGCGATCTTCTGCCCAATCTTCACCAGCGGACGCTGGTTGAGGCAGGTGCCTGCATTGGAGCGCATGAACTTGCGCAAGTCGTAGGTCTGGGCTTCGCTGTCCGGCGTTTTCTTCGTCGGCATCGTTCCGTCCTTGGAAACGATGATGCGGCTAGCGGAGGCATAGGCCACCTGCCCACCGGCACTGGCGATAATCAATACGCGGGAGTCGCGGGCCAGACGGCCTTCGATGCCGGTTCCAACAAACGGGCGTTCAGCCTTCATCAGCGGAACGGCCTGGCGTTGCATGTTCGAGCCCATGAGCGCGCGGTTGGCATCGTCGTGCTCGAGGAACGGAATCAAGCCTGCCGCAATGGACACCACCTGCTTCGGCGAAACATCCATGTATTGCACATCGTCCGGTGCAACTTCACGGAAGTCGCCAAGAACACGAACCATGACCCGGTCGTTGACAAAACAGCTCTTTTTATCGAGTTCGGCATTGGCCTGCGCAATCACATAGCGCTCTTCCTCATCGGCGGTCAGCCAATCAAGATCCTTGGAGACCTTGCCCTTGGCCACCTTCAAGTAGGGCGTAACGATGAATCCATACTCGTTGACTTTCGCGAAAGTCGAGAGCGAGGAGATCAGACCAATGTTCGGGCCTTCCGGCGTTTCGATCGGGCAGATGCGGCCATAGTGCGAGCTATGTACGTCGCGCACCTCGAACCCGGCGCGGTCTCGGTTGAGTCCACCCGGTCCAAGCGCGGAAAGGCGGCGTTTGTGCGTGAGTTCGGAAAGCGGGTTCGTCTGGTCCATGAACTGGGACAGCTGGCTGCGGCCAAAGAAGTCCTTGATCACGGCGGAAAGCGCTTTGGGGTTGATCAGCTTTTGCGAGGAGAGGTTGTCGACCGTCGTATCGAAAATCGTCATGCGCTCTTTGACCAAGCGCTGGATGCGGGCCAGACCAACACGGCACTGTCCTTCCAGCAACTCGCCAACGGTGCGGATGCGGCGGCTGCCCAAGTGGTCGATGTCGTCGAGCGTTCCCGTTCCCATGCGAACCATCAGCAAGTAGCGAACCGCTTCGACTACGTCTTGAACCTCGAGCGTCAGCGAGGTGCTCTTGATACCCAACTTTTGCTGGATCTTGTAGCGTCCGACGCGACTCAGGTTGAAGCGTGCTTCATCGAAGAAGAGGCGTTTGACCATCTGGCGGGCGGATGCGGTGGTGGGCGGATCGCCCGGACGCAGCTTCTGGTAGAGATCCTTAAGCGCTTCGTCGACGGTGCGGGTGGTGTCGGCCTGCACGCTCTTGAGGAATACGCCTTGATCCCATGAAACGTTAACGACGCCGACCTTCTTGTAGCCCGCCAGCTTCATGCGCTGGATCATGTCCACGGTCAGGTTGTCGTAGCGGCGTCCGATCACCGACTCGGAGTCGGCATCGATGATGTCGTCGCTAAGCACTAGGTTTTCGAGATCGGCTTCGGCGAAGGTCTTCTTGGAAAGCGAGAAGCTTGCGAATTTATAATAGAGGCCGAGGATTTCCTCGTCGGTGGCATATCCAAGGGCTCGCAGGAACGTCGATGCCAGGAACTTGCGGCGGCGGCGCTTGCGGTCGAGGTAGATGTAGATCAGGTCGCTGGTATCGAATTGGGCTTCAATCCATGAACCATGGTCCGGAATGATGCGGAACGAGTGCAGGATCGAACCGTTGGCATGCTTGGTCGATTCAAAACAGATGCCCGGCGAGCGGTGCAGCTGGCTGACGATTACGCGTTCCGCGCCGTTGACCACAAAGCTTCCGCTCCGCGTCATCAGAGGGATTTCACCCATGAACAGGGTGTCTTCACGCAATTCCTCGCCTTCGCGAAGCTTGAACGTCACATACAGCGGAGCCGAAAAGGTTTCCCCTTCGCGAATCGCTTCCAAATGCGCCAGTTTCGGTTTCTTGATTTCGTAGCTGACGAAATCGAGGGCAATCTGCCCATCGTAGCTCTCAATCGGAAATGCCTCGCTGAGCACAGCCTGCAATCCCACCTTCTTTCGACGGGAGGGAGCGATATTCTGTTGCAGGAAGCCCTTGTAGGAGTCCAGTTGGATTTCAATTAAGTCCGGCGCCTCAAGCGCATCAGTGAGCTTACCAAAGTTTTTTCTTTCAGCCATCCCGCACCCTCAGGTTTATATTGGAGAACACACTTGTTCCCCTTTGGGATCAAAGGGGAACAATCACATGGCCACCCCAAGGGTGGCGCAATCTAATGAAACTCAAGTAAACAGGGATGTCTACTTGAGTTCTACGGTTGCTCCAACACCTTCGAGCTTTTCCTTGATGGACTCGGCGTCTTCTTTGGAAACCCCTTCCTTAACGGCAGTCGGGGCAGCGTCAACCAAGCCTTTGGCTTCTTTCAGACCAAGGCCGGTCAGGGTGCGAAGCTCTTTGATAACCTGAATCTTCTGGCCACCAGCGGCCGTCAGCATGACGGTAAACTCGGTTTGCTCGGCAGCGCCGCCGCCTTCATCGCCAGCCGGAGCTGCAACAGCAACGGCAGCCGGAGCAGCTGCGGTAACGCCCAGACGGTCTTCGAGGGCTTTCACCAGCTGAGAGAGTTCGAGAACCGAGATGGTTTCTACCCAATCAACGAATTCAGCCATTTTGCCTTCGAGTTTTACTTCTTCTTTTACTTCTACTGTTTCTTCGGACATTGTCGTTCCTCCTTAGACTACTTTCCAATTAATAAATTATTACGCTTCTTGTTCTTTTTTCGTTTTCACCGCATCCAGTACGTATACCAAGGATGCAACCTTCTGATCCAACACACCAACCAGCTGGCTGCACGGAGCCTGCAGGGTACCCAGCAGCACGGCGCGCATCACATCCTTGGAAGGCAGCTTGGCCAACTCAACGACGTCCTGCCCCGAGATGGCCTTGCCTTCGAGGAATCCACCCCTGACGGCCAGTTTCTGGTTTGCTGCGGCAAATTTCTTGATCACCTTGGCCACTTCAACCACATCGCCAGCCCCGTAGATCAGAGCGGTCTGGCCTTTGAGCATCTCGGTGGCCTGGCCATCGAGAGCGCGGTTAAGCATACGGTTGTTGACGACGTTGAAGGACGCATCGTTGTCGCGCAGGTTTTTCTTCAACTCGGTGGTCTGCGGCATATCCATGCCGGCATAGTCCGCAAGGATCATATACAGCGCGCCCGAGATGCGCTCATCGAGTTCTGCGGCGATCGACTTCTTTTCGGGTCTAACATCTTTGCTGTCAGGTTTCATTTTATTCCAACCCTTCCTATCCAGAGATTTCCTTGAGGGAAACCCGCAGGCCGGGTCCCATGGTTGACGAAATAGTGGCACGCTTGATATACGTGCCTTTGGCACTCGCCGGTCGCGCGCCGTGGATGGCATCGACCAGAGCCTTGGCATTCTCAACTAGCGCATCCACCGTGAAAGAACGCTTCCCGAACGGAACCAGAATATTTCCGTTGCGATCCATGCGGAACTCGACACGGCCCGCTTTAAGTTGGTTCACCGCTGCGGCGGTATCGTCGGTAACGGTTCCGGTCTTCGGATTCGGCATCAAGCCGCGAGGGCCGAGCACGCGGGCAACCTTGCGAACTTCCTTCATTGCATCCGGCGTTGCCACCGCGGCGTCGAAGTTCGTCCATCCCCCTTGGATCTTCGCGATCAAATCCTCGAATCCCACTTCGGCGGCGCCTGCTTCGCGGGCTGCCGTTGCAGCATCTCCCGTTGCGAAGACAATCACGCGGACGTCTTTGCCTGTTCCATGCGGCAGCGCCACGGTGGAACGGATGGCCTGGTCGGATTTGCCCGGGTTAACCCCCATCCGAAAAGCCATTTCCATTGTTTCGTCAAAATTTGCGGTAGGATTTTCCTGCAGGAATGTCACTGCATCGGCAACGCTATAGTCGGCGTCGTGCTTTACCTTTTCCGCTACACTTCTATATTTTTTTCCGTGCATAGCCATTTTACTCTACCTCGATTCCCATGCTGCGCGCAGTGCCTTCGATGATGCGTACTGCGGCGTCTATGTCGCTTGCGTTCAGATCGTCTTTTTTCATTTCAACAATCTCCTCGAGCTGAGCGCGGGTAACTGTTCCAACCTTGTCGCGGTTCGGAACACCGGATCCCTTGGCAATGGCCGCCGCTTTTTTCAGCAGCACCGCAGCCGGCGGGCTTTTGGTGATGAACGAAAAGCTGCGATCCTTGTATACGGTAATCACGACGGGGATAACCAACCCCGCCTTGTCTTGCGTCGCGGCATTGTATGCCTTGCAGAATTCCATGATGTTGACACCATGCTGACCCAGAGCCGGGCCAACCGGCGGCGCAGGGTTTGCCTGCCCGGCCGGGATCTGCAACTTAATATAACCTGTTATTTCCTTAGCCATAACTATCCTCTATCAAAATTTATTCGGCGGTACGTTCAATCTGCCAATATTCGAGTTCCACCGGGGCGGAACGTCCAAAGATCGAAACCGAGATCTTCAACTTGCCGCGTTCCGGATCGACCTCTTCGATCATGCCACTGAAGTTCAGGAACGGGCCATCCGTGATCTTTACGGTTTCACCCGGTTCGAAAATCACCTTCGGGGCCACCGTTTCCTTCTTCTCCTCGATCTGGTGGACAATGCTGTTCACCTCGTCCTCGCTCAGCGGAGCAGGCCGCTCCCCGCCCAGAAAGCCGATCACGCTCGGCGTATTCTGGATAAAGTACCAGGCACGCTCGTTGAAGGTGTTTCCTTCGTCGTACAAGCAGATATTGATCAGAACATAGCCGGGGAAAAACTTGCGGTTGACCGTGGTCTTCTTCCCTTGCCTTACTTCGGAAACCTTCTCGGTGGGGATCAATACCTCACCAATGATATCCTCCATCTCCTCCTGCTGCACGCGGCTGGCAATATTCCGCTGAACTTTGAGTTCGTGCCCGGAAAGCGCATGTAGAATAAACCATTGTTTCGGCATAATAGAACCTATCCCCGTCTAACCCACTAACGGATGATGAACTTGAGCAAGCCCATGTTCACCACATCGCACAAACCCACATACGCGCCGAGGATGATCACGGAAACAATCACCACCACCGAAGAACCAAACAGTTCCTTGCGCGAGGGCCATGCGCATTTCACCAGTTCCACCTTCACCTCTATGAGGAAGGTCTTCAGGTTCCCGACACCCTGTGTTAGTTTATTCATCTGCTTTTTCCAGTTTCAACTACGTGGCAGGTCGGAAGGGACTCGAACCCCTAACAGCCGGTTTTGGAAACCGGTGCTCTACCAATTGAACTACCGACCTGTCTTCAAAATCGACCAACTACTTCGTTTCGCGATGCAACGTGTGCTTTCTATCGCGCGGGCAATATTTCTTGACCTCGCGACGCCCGGACTCAAGCTTTTTGTTCTTGGTGCCCGTATAGTTGCGTTCCTTGCACTCCGTGCAGGCCAGAGTAATGATATCCCTTGGCATGGTTTCGTCCTTTTGGATTATGCAGGTTCCGGGCAGGAATGCTCCTGCCCATCACCCGATAAAGATTTTCCGCTACTCGGCGGTGATTTCGGTCACGCGGCCCGCACCCACGGTACGGCCACCTTCGCGAATCGCGAAACGCATGTGCTGTTCCATCGCGATCGGGGTGATTAGCTCAACATTCATGGTGATGTTGTCGCCCGGCATAACCATCTCAACACCTTCCGGCAGTGTGATGTCGCCCGTCACGTCGGTCGTGCGGAAGTAGAACTGCGGACGGTAGCCCTTGAAGAAGGGCGTGTGGCGTCCACCTTCGTCTTTGGACAGAACGTATACCTCTCCAATGAACTTGGTGTGCGGCAGAATGGAACCCGGCTTGGCCAGAACCTGACCGCGCTGGACCTCGTCCTTCTTGGTGCCGCGCAGCAGAACGCCCACGTTGTCGCCGGCCCGTCCTTCGTCGAGGATCTTGCGGAACATTTCAACCCCCGTGCAGGTGGTCTTGGCGGTGTCCTTCAGGCCAATGATTTCAACGTCGTCGCCGGTGTGGATGATACCCCGCTCAACACGGCCGGTTACCACCGTGCCACGACCTTCGATGGAGAACACGTCCTCGATCGGAAGAAGGAAAGGCAGGTCGGTTACGCGCTCGGGTTCTGGAATCCAGCTGTCGAGGGCTTCCATCAGATCCTGGATGCACTGGGCTTCCGGGCCGTCGGGATTGTTGATGGCCGGAAGAGCGGCGCCACGAATGATCGGGCTATCCTCTTCGAACTCATACTTCGCGAGCAATTCCTGGATCTCCATTTCCACCAGTTCAATCAGCTCTTCATCATCGACGAGGTCGCACTTGTTCAAGAATACAACGATCTTCGGAACACCCACTTGGCGGGCAAGCAGAATGTGCTCGCGGGTTTGGGGCATCGGACCGGAAGGCGCTTCCACCACGAGAATCGCACCGTCCATCTGGGCGGCACCCGTGATCATGTTCTTCACATAGTCGGCGTGGCCGGGGCAGTCGACGTGCGCATAGTGACGCTTGTCCGATTCATACTCAACGTGCGAAGTCGCAATCGTCAGAATCTTGGTCGCGTCGCGGCGGCCCTGGGATTCAGAAGCTTTCGCCACTGCATCGTATGCAATATATTCAGCCAGGCCTTTCTTGGCCTGTACGCAAGTAATTGCTGCGGTTACAGTCGTTTTACCATGGTCAACGTGACCGATTGTTCCCACGTTCACGTGGGGCTTAGTGCGTTCGAACTTTTCCTTAGCCATTTTGTCTACCTCCTGAATCTTCCTCAGTTAACATTATTTCAAACCAAATCAATGGAGCCCATGAGCAGATTCGAACTGCTGACCTCATCCTTACCAAGGATGCGCTCTACCAACTGAGCTACATGGGCAC
>DAOVNC010000393.1 GCA_030630445.1 Kiritimatiellales bacterium
CTCCCATCCACACTCTCCACTTTGTTGCGAGTGAACTACATAGGAAGCACTCCTTTGTAGTTCTGTCGTAGCGAAGCGGAGACGGGCGTGTCGGCTGTTCGGGCTTAACTAAGTGCCATTCCGGGCCAGTCCTCGGATTTAGGCCGCTCTGCCCCCGCCGATGCGCGCCCTTTCCGCTGAAGCGGGACACGCACTACACCAATTTATCATGAGCATTTTTCCGGGGCAGGACACTAGCGCGTCCAGCGCACCTTGATGCAGTTTTCGTCGTCGAGATACCGCGTGGTGGTTTCACCATCGTATGCACTGGAAAGTGCGGCCCTTATTCCGCGGGCGAGGTGAATGCCGGTGGTGGTAACCAGTGTGCGGTCCGGACGCTCTTCAATGTCCATGATGCGCTCCATGGGGTGGTTTGTTTTTTCCTTCTGTTCCACGTTCTGCACCAGATTGAGAATTTCATCGTGGTGCGCGGCGAAAAATTCGCCCTGCAACTCAATGCGTCCTGCCGGGAACTTGTCCGCGATTCTGCGACAGGCAGGACAGGTTGTCTGGCGGGCGTCTTTCGGCTCCAGCCCCCAGACCCAACGCCCTTTGCTAAAGACAGCACCGCATTCGGTGCAGAGCGTAGAGTCGGGCAACTTCGCGCGGGCGCGGTAAACATCATGCTCCCGCTCCTTCATGAGACGGTCTCTGCGACCATAAGAACCCTTATCCATAATCCGACCTCCTTTCCAATGAGAATTGTATCCCTGAAAACGCTGAAAACAAGTTTTTTCCCAACATTGGAAACAGCCTGTTTCTCGTCCTCTCGTGCCCGCTTGCCCGCTTGCCCGAGAAAAGGATCGATTCGACATTTTAATCTTTCTGATAGGCAGAGATCGGGTTTCTAATTCCGTCATTTCACTTTTTCCGAAACCCATTTTATCGGCTCGCAGAGCCGACGGAAACCCGTACCGCAGGCGGCTCGCCTGCTCTGGACAGCGGAGAGGGAGTCTCCGCTTTAAAGCGCTGACGGAAGAAATTTTCAGGCGGCCTTTTTTTCAGTCTGACGGAAAGGTTTCTGGCATCGGCTGATCGCCATTCGCAGCTTACGGTGAGCGCTCGTGTTAAGCTTCATGAAATAGCGCTTTCCTTTGCGTGTTTGCAGCATATAGATCGGATTGTAGGCGCGGCGGTTGAAGTAAAACGCCATCCAATTCAGCAGAAAAACGAGCGGCGCGGGTTCGTCGCGAGTCGCCAATCGCAAATAGCGAATCTCGGTAAGCCCGATTTTTTTGACCGGAACGATGCCAAGGAAACGGGCGACAATCTTATTGCCGCATAATTCATATGAAAAACATGAGCCGCTGCTTAGCGGACTGAGCATGGTTTTCCCAACGGTCGCTTGTTGCATTCAATTCCTCCCAGACGAATTCCATCCCACCTTAGACAAGTTGTCACGACTCTCAATAAGCATATGTTATGCCATTAAAGTCTAAATGTTCAGGCTTAATCTCAAAAGTCATAATTGCGTGCAAACTGCTTCACCCTTCCCCGATTTTTTGATCGCCCCCTCTCATATGCGTTGCCCATTTCTCGAGAAATTCTCACGCCTGAGAGCAACGCTACCAAGGAAGACAGGCGATCCCGAATGGTATAAGTGCCATTCAGATCAGTCCCGCAATCACGTAATTTTTCCCGAAACCCGCTTTATCGGCTCGCAGAGCTGGCCCTACACGTCGTCGCGGTGGTGTAGCGAGGGTTTGACGATGCCGGGGAATCTGTGCTCCTGGCCTTCTACTTGATGAGCCGGATGAGGACCACGCCGTTGGAATCGTTGCCGGTATCTCCATAGACCTGGGCTTTCACCTTGAACGAGGCGCCGGTCTCGTAGCTGTCGATCTTGATTTTATACGTGTTGTTTTTGTGGGATCCGCCCGTGGTACCGTGGTGGATATCCTTGGCGACGACCCGCGTATCGTTTTTCACCACCTCGATGCCGTCGATATCCAACCGCTGCCCGCCCTTGGTGTAGAGGAAGGTAATGAGGTATTCGCCGTTTTTATTAATGAATCCGGTGGCATCGAAGGTCATCTCTCTGGGTTTGCCGTTTCCGGGTTGCCCGGATTTCCATTCGCCAAACGGCTTGCCGTGCATGGCATATTTCTGCACGCCGTCCACGTAGGTGTAGGTTAGGCTGTGCGTCTGGCCGTCCGGGGCGAACGTGGCGGTTTTGAAGATCTCGTCGCGGGCGACGGCTACCGTCGTGTCCAGTTCCGGCGAGCTGGCGGAGGGTGCGGATCCGTCCAGCGAGTAGCGCACAGTGCCGCCTTTGATCGGGCTGGTGGCCGCGACCGTGATGGATCCGTCGGCCCGCTTGCCGATGTCCAGCAGCGGGGTGGGCATGCGGAAGTTGTACCCGACGTTGGCGTAGCGAACGAACATGCGCTGCATGCGCTCGGTAAAACTGCCGTAGTCGCGCAAGTCTTGCTTCGTCCATGTCACCTCGGCCAGCGCCGCCATGCGGGGCAGCGAGAGATAGTCGATGTAGGCCTCGGACTTGGCGGTGCCCTCTCCCGGCTTGTCGGCAAGGATACGGGCGTTGTGGAGGAATTGATCGCTCCAGATGCATCCGCTGGCACCTAGGATGTTCTTGGTGGCGCTACCCGTCAGTCCGTTGGGAACGGGATGCCAGCGATAGGCTTTCTCCAGCGAAATGGGCGGGATCCACCCGGCCGTGGGTGGTTCGCCGGGAAGCTTGCTTTCCGCGACATCGAAATAGGCATGGCCGGTCAGGGACATCACGACGGGATTGCCGCGTTCAGCGCCCTCGATGGCTGTTTTTGGACGGTGCCACGTCATGATGCCGGCTTTTTCGCTCACGCCGCAGGCGAGGATTTCATCCCAGCCAATGATGCGCTTTCCCTTCTTCGCGAGGAATTCCTCGATCTGGGTGGTCATCCAGCCTTGTAGCTCGTGTTCGTTTTTCAGCCCAAGCTTTTTCATTTTAGCTTGGCAGTCGGGGCAGCTTTTCCACCGGGGATATTTGGCCTCGTCACCACCGATGTGGATGAACTCGCCGGGGAAAAGTGCGCAGACCTCGCTCATCACATCCTCCAGGAATGTCTGGGTGCTCTTCTTTCCGGCGCAGTAGATCTCAGGCGAGATCGAGTGGCGGGTTGGAACTTCGAACTGCTTCCCCGTGCAACCGAGGTAGGGGTAGGCCGCGAGGGCCGACAGGGGGTGGGCGGGAAGTTCGATCTCTGGAACGATAGTGATATTCCGGTCGGCGGCATACGGGACCATCTCGCGGAGATCGTCCTGGGTATAGAATCCGCCATAGCGC
>DAOVNC010000233.1 GCA_030630445.1 Kiritimatiellales bacterium
ATCTGGTATTCGCGGTCGGTAAGCGTCTGCGCCGGGGCAACGGTGATGCTGTCGCCGGTGTGGATGCCCATTGGATCCATGTTTTCGATGGCGCAGATGATGACGGCGTTATCCTTTTTATCGCGCATCACTTCCATCTCGAATTCTTTCCAGCCGAACACGGATTCTTCGAGCAAGACTTCGGTGGTCAGGCTGGCCTTCAGCCCGCCTTCGGCGATCCCCATCAATTCATCCATGTCGTTGGCAATGCCGCCGCCGGTTCCGCCGAGCGTGAAGGAGGGGCGAATAATAATGGGAAAGTCGAGTTTTTCGTTGGCCACCCGCCGGGCTTCTTCCAGATCGTGAACCTCGTAGCTGCGCAGGGTTTCGATACCGGCCTCGGCCATCACCTTTTTAAAGAGGTCGCGCTCTTCGCCGCGCATGATGGCGTCGTAGTCGGCTCCGATCATTTCCACGTCGTATTTTTCGAGAATTCCCTGCTCGACCAGCTTCATCGCGGTGTTGAGTGCGGTTTGTCCTCCGAGGGTTGGAAGAATCGCGTCGGGTTTTTCCTTGATGATGATCTTTTCAACGGCCTCGGGTGTGATCGGCTCGATGTAGGTGCGGTCGGCGGTGGCCGGATCGGTCATGATTGTCGCCGGGTTGCTGTTGATCAGCGAGACCTTGTAGCCTTCTTCCCTGAGGGCCTTGCAGGCTTGGGTCCCCGAATAGTCGAATTCGCAGGCTTGCCCGATCACGATCGGGCCGGAGCCAATGATTAGGATGTGGTTGATGTCTTCGCGTTTTGGCATGATTTGCTCCTGAAACTTGAAACTTGAAACCTGAAATGCCGGATCAGCTTTTGCTGTTTTTGGACATTGTGACGAATATGGAAATTAATTCGTTGGCTTCCTGTTGCAGTGGTTCAATGGTTTCTAAATTTAATTTACAACCTTTGTTTAAAACTTCGAGCCACAGGAGCGTTTCGTCCGCTTCCTGTGTGCAAATATCTATTTTTGAAATAAAGTCGGCTTTGCTTCGTGCCCGAGATGCTTCCCTGTAGTTGGCAGCAACCGATGTCCCTGAACGTATTATTTGTTTTCCGGCAACTTGAATGTCGTATCGATCTTTCACGGGAAGCGAACCGTACAAATGGACAACTTGAATAGCGAACGCTGTTGTTCGTTCCCTCAAATCGCATCTGTCGAATTCACTGCTCATGTTTTTATCTTCAAGTTTCCCGTTTCAGGTTTCAAGTTTCCGTCCCTATTCCCACTCGATGGTGCTGGGTGGCTTGGAGCTGATGTCGTAGCAAACGCGGTTGACACCGCGAACTTCGTTGATGATCCGGTTGGATATGGAATCCATAACGTCGTAGGGCAGCTTGTACCAGTCGGCCGTCATGCCGTCGCGGCTTTCGACTGCGCGGACGGCGACGACGTTTTCGTAGGTGCGGTCGTCGCCCATCACGCCGACGGTCTGGATCGGCAGGAGAACGGCGAAGTATTGCCATACGTCGAGGTGGTTCGGCATCTTCATGATTTCTTCGCGTACGCGCAGGTCGGCTTGCTGGAGCACCTCGATGCGTTCGGGTGTGATATCGCCGATGATGCGTACGGCCAGTCCGGGGCCGGGGAAGGGCTGGCGGTCTACGACGTAGCCCGGCAGTCCAAGTTCGCGTCCGACTTCCCGGACTTCGTCTTTGAATAGTTCACGCAACGGCTCGACAAGCTCAAACTGGAGATCGTCGGGGAGGCCGCCGACATTGTGGTGCGATTTAATGGTGGCGGACGGCCCGCCGATGGGGGAGACGCTTTCGATAACGTCGGGATAGAGCGTGCCTTGGGCGAGGAATTTGACCTGGTCGCCGAAACCGCGTGCTCTGTCTGCGAAGACATCAATGAAGGTGCCTCCGATGATTTTACGTTTCTTTTCGGGGTCGGAGACCCCTGCGAGTTTGCCGAGGAAGAGGTCGCCCTCGTGGGCGACGGTGAGGTCGATTCCAAAGGCATTTCCGAAGAGTTCCTCGATCTCTTCGGTTTCACGGTAGCGCATGAGACCGTTGTCGACATAGACGCAGTGAAGCTGATCGCCGATGGCTTTGTGGAGCAGGGCGGCCACGACGGATGAGTCGACCCCGCCGGAAAGACCAAGCAACACATGATTGTCGCCAACCTGCTTGCGAACCTGTTTTACGGTGTCTTCGACAAATTTGGACATGGCCCAGTCGCCGGAGCATTTGCAGATTTTGAAGGCAAAGTTCCAGAGCATTTCCTTGCCCTGCGGGGTGTGTACCACTTCGGGGTGGAACTGGAGGCCGAAGATGTTCCTGTCAAGATCCTGGATGGCGGCATAGGGGCAGTTATCGGATTTTGCAACGACTTCGAATCCTTCCGGCATGGTTTCCACTTTATCGCCATGGCTCATCCAAACCTGCAGGTCGGGGGAGAGTCCTTTGAACAGCGGCGATTTGTCGTCGGTGATTTGCATCATGGCCTTGCCATATTCGCGCTTCAGCCCCGGCTTGACCGATCCGCCGAGGGTGTGGGCGGTGAGTTGCATGCCATAGCAGATTCCAAGGATGGGAATGCCGAGGCCGAAGAGGGCGGGGTCGCACTTGGGCGCATCTTCGTCCGGCACGCTGCATGGCCCTCCGGAAAGGATGATGCCTTTCGGGGCGCGCGCGTTAAGTTCTTCCGCAGGTGTGTCGAAGCGGATGATTTCGCAATACACCTTCTGTTCGCGGATGCGGCGGGCAATCAGCTGCGTGACCTGCGAGCCATAGTCAAGGATGGCAATCCATTCGGGATGGTTCATAATGTGTCTCTCTTTTCGTAATTCGTAACGGGTAATGCGTAATCAAACATATCACAAATTGTGATATGTTCAGTTTTCATCTCTTTTCGTTTTATATTCGGGGATGTCTTCCGCCACCATGCTACGCGCAGTGGATTCCGGCGATTCAAAATAGAGGGGGTAATCTTCCAGATGGTCAAGCGTACGAAGGTCAATATCGACATCTAGTTCTTCCCAGCGGAGGTGGAACCCATGGGTAAGCACCGGATGCATCAATTGTTCGACCGGGGCTTTTCCAAGGCATGGAAACTCGCTGAAAGGAATGGCATATTCCTTTTTTCCATCGAAAACCCAAATCGCGAAGGGTGTTATGTTTTCAACGCTTATGGTTGCGATTCCACTCACTGATGATTTCCTCCCGGTGCTCCTCGACTACTTTCTTGAGCCTATTCAATTCCTTCGGTTTCAGTCCAATCGTTTTTGCCAGCTCGATTTCCGGCTCCATCCAGAACTTCGCTTCACCCTCTGGAGTCTGCACATGTATATGCATCCGAGGTTCTTCACGCGTAAAGAAATGGAATCTCGCATTTCTATGCCGAAACACCGTTGGGCTCATTCATATTCCTTGTTCGTTTTATATTCGGGGGTGTCTTCCGCCACTTTCCACGTGGGAGATCCCTGCTGGCTCATTTGACTTGGATGAAACACAAACTCTTCCAAGTTGGCTTGTTCCTTTGCATGTTCGATCGTCATGCTAACTAGCGTTCCGTTGGCATCAAATTCAGCCAACGTGTTTTCATTCAAGTCGCGGGTCTCCGTGATTTCGTTGGAGCTAAGTTCGATCAGCAACGTGTCTGTATCTGTAAAATATTCAACCATCATAAAAATGAGTGCAACATGGTTAATTAGAGTGTTCGTTAAGGGTGTCTTTTCGGAATTTCGGGGTCAGAAGTGAAGAAAGGCTAACAGATTTTTTTGTATTTGGCAGAAACTTGCAGTTCATATATTTTGATAGTTTTGCTGGAAATATTCCGTGTTTTGCATGGCGTTCGAAAGCTACCTTATGCCCGCGACGAAACCCCTTCTTGTACCATTTAGTCGCCAAACCGATGAGTGAGTCCTCTATTATTTCTCTTAATTCAGTCCGGAGTCCGCCAGCTTCTTTAAGAGGTGTTCCGTCTAAAATAGCCTCAATCTCGTCCATCGTTATCGTGATTGATTTGCAACTGCCTTCTACTCGACCTTTGTCTCGCCCTTCTTTATACGGATTCTTCATTTGAGGACCTGCTTTGTTAATGTAGTTACATCTCAATATTGGCTAGTTTAAACGATGGGACTGACTTTTTTGCACCACTTGTGGAGGTGTATGAGTACATGCCCATAAAAACATAGAAGTTTTTTTCTAGTGATTGACCTTCTTGATAGATTTTCCCCGGTTTCTTTTCTACGTGGATAACGAAATGGGTATCTGGGCCAGAGTAGGAATAAAGAACTGCATTATTCAAAATGCTAATAGCCTTGATCTCCGAATATAATTCACCTGTGGGGTAATCAACAACCAAGTTAAGGAATTCTTCCAGCCCACCAGTTTCCTGAGTAGTAGTAATTATGTTTGGGATTATTGCTTCGCAATAACCGTTGTAACCTGCCTTAACGCATGCTTTGTTTAGCCGCTCGAGTTTTTCTTTTTTAGCAACCTTTTTGGCATCCATATACCGCTCAAGAGCTTGTTGTTCCGCAATTGCTTGTTCCTGTTTCTTTTTCGCCTCTATTTGAGCGATTTCTCGATTTCGTTCCCTTACCGTTTGGCGAGCATCGTCAAAGAGTTCATCTAATTCTGAGATCCATTGATATGAGGTGGTGATTGATTTTGTTTCAGTTCTTAGGGTTATTCCGTGGCTAAATGTACATCTAATATAACTAATATTAGAGTCATTGAAGTATTCAGTTCCTTTCATTTTTTCATCTTTGGATATCGTAGTGCCAGCCCCCTTTGAGATTTTATATCCAGTGGGATTAGTAATTATTTTAGATAAAGCACCTTCAATTGCTTGCCTGTTTTGCCTATCATTTTGGTTCTTTTGTTTTTTTACGACAGACCGTACCTGTTCTTTTTCAACTTGTAGATCGTTATAGGTTTGATTAAATAGAGAAATTGAATCTTTGTTCAATATTTCAAAAATATTTTTATTGTGAGGGTTTGTGGGAGTGATCCATAATGTGATTTCATTCGAGTTTTTATTTAGCTTAATGCTTTTAATGCTGTATTTATCGCTAACAGGGGTGGTTGCAATGGCGACACCTCTTGCTTTTGAGGCATTGCTCTTGATGATAAAATAACTGGGTGTTTCGAGCGTTTCATATGCCACCATATCGCCTTTTACTTTCAATAGAGCGGCTTTAATGGCATCGAAAGACTGGGTGGTTTTTTTGAGGACCATGCTGTTGCGATACAGGCTATCATTGAAAGCATTAAAGTGGTGCTGAGTAATTTTCTGGATAGTAGCGTCATTATTTCTCCAAGTGTTTAATGTCGTAAACATTCGCTTTGTTTTCTATGCGTTCTGTTGCGGCTAATCAATAATTTTCTGTTCGGTCGCAACGTGGCTCCCCGGAGTACCAGGGGTCTGTGAGGAAGCTGCATCTACATCGCAAAGAGATCATATTTTATGATATCCTTATGGTTCGTCTTTCTTTGTTTTGTAGGCTGAGATATCTTCCGCCACCTTCCAAACTGGAGATTCATGTTGAATTCCAATGAGGGGATCAAGTGCGAGGTCTTCGTCAAGTTGCGGCCAGTGAATCCCATAACCGGATGGTGAAACTATAAAATCCTCTAATTGGGCTGGGGTGGCCTGTGCCAGTTTTTCCGATTCGTTCGCGAGATTAATTCTATATGTGCAGCTGTCCACGATGAGTTCGAGGATGCTGCCGTTTAATCCTTTTGATTTTACTTCGTGGATTTTATTCATTTCCGCGCTCCTGTTCGACGCGTTGCCACTCGCTTATAATGTAGTCGAAATGGTTGAAGATGATTTTTCTGATCATGCGCCGATCATTAGGTTTCAAATTGTATTCATAAGCGGGGGAAATATCGTATGTGTCGGCATTCAGCCAGTATTTGGCATCGCATTCGGCCTTTGTGCAATGGACATGTGGCGGTTCGCCCGCTTCGTTGGCGTAGAAGAACACGCGCCATCCAAAAATGAAAAGGACGGTGGGCATGGCTATTTATTTACCTCCATCATCTCGATGAACTCCTCGAAGAGGTA
>DAOVNC010000322.1 GCA_030630445.1 Kiritimatiellales bacterium
CGCTGGTGATCCTCTCCGCAGGCATGGTCGGAACACCAAGGCAGGCCGCCCAGATCACATTTCTTGGCATCGTCATCTATCTGTTGATGGCCACCCTGCTCTCGCAAGACATGATTGTGGAGTACCTCCCCGACGGAAACATGGCCGAACCCCAGGCCATTTATCCGGCGGTCCTATTGCGCATTCTCACGTTTGCCTGTTTTGGATTGGTCAGCATCTATGTCTCAAAACGTTGCAGCTACATCAGCCAGCACAAAAACGACGCGAAGGAGACTGCCGACACCTTGCTCGGAAACCTGCAGGCGGGGGTTCTCATGCTGGATAGCCAAGGACAGGTTTTCTTCGCCAATCCAGCCGCGTGCAAAATGGTAAATGCGCCCGAAGCAGAACTTTGCAACCAGACCTTCATCGAGCTTTGCACAACGGGGACAGCCATTTGCCAAGACACCTACGGTACCACAGCCTACCTTGCACGTCCCGGCACCTCCCCCCTTCCCGTTTCCTACCGCACAGCCGACATCAAACTTCCGGCCACAGCTCTCGCAAACGATAGCGCACCCCAAAACGAATGCGCAGCTACCCTGCTCGTATTCACCGATCTCTCCCATCCGCTGGAACTCGAACATCAATTGAAACAGGTTGAGCGGATCACCACGGCAACGCGCATTGCCGGGGAAATGGCCCATGAAATACGCACACCGCTCACCGCCATCTCGGCCTCGGTCCAACTGCTGGAGCACTATGAGAAAAAAGCAACGGCCGCAGACTGGTTGCCCAACAGCCCACGCCGCAAGGACCGAGCCGAACTCTTCGCCCACATTGCCGACGCCGCCGAACAAATGGATTCCGTCGTCAAGAATTTCGTCGACTTTGCCGAGTTTTCCCCCGCCGACCTTCTTTCCATCATTAAGCTTGACTCCATTGACGAAAATAATGGTTATATAGGCCGTTTAAACACCATAGCAAAAGGTTTAGAGAATGGCCAAAATTCTGATCGCGGACGACGACCCGACAATTCTAAGTTTGTTGAATAAAATACTGATCGCCAAGGGGTACGATGTAAAACTCGCCGAACATGGCGGTGTTGCCGAAAAAATGCTCCAGTCGGAGCAATTCGACCTCCTGATCTCCGACATCAAGATGGAGCCGGTCGATGGCATGCAACTGCTCAAAAAAACCCGGAAAATGCGACCGCAAGTGGGTGTTATCATGCTTACCGCATATGCCACCGTATCCACCGCCGTCGAAGCCATGAAGGAAGGTGCGTTCGACTATATCCCCAAGCCGTTCAAGATCGACGAATTGCTGGCCACCGTAAAGCGCGCCCTCGACTACCAGCGCTCGCTCGCCGAGCAGATTGGCGACCAAGCCCATCTGGAAACCAAAAAATACTTCGGGAACATTGTCGCCGAAAGCGAGGGCATGGTCAACGTCTGCGAAATGATCAAGCGCGTGGCTCCCACCAAAACCACCGTCATGGTGACCGGCGAAAGCGGGACCGGCAAAGAATTGGTGGCCGAAGCGCTCCATAGCTACAGCGCCCGCGCCGAGGGCCCCTTCATTCCCGTCAACTGCGGTGCCCTTCCCGAAACCCTGATCGAGTCCGAGCTGTTCGGCCACGTCAAAGGTGCCTTCACCGGAGCCAACGCCAACAAGGTAGGTCTGTTCGAGGCCGCCAAGGGCGGTACCCTGTTCCTCGACGAAATCAACTCCATCCCCCACCAAGTCCAGTCCAAACTCCTGCGCGCCATCCAGAACAAGAAAATCCGCAAAGTGGGTGGAACCGAGGAGTTCGAGGTGGATGTACGCATTGTTGCCGCCTCGAATCAGAATCTGGAAGCCCTGGTAAAAGAAGGCTCTTTCCGCGAAGACCTTTTCTATCGACTCAGCGTAATCTCCATTGAAATCCCACCGTTGAGCCAACGGCCGGACGACGTGCTTGCATTGGCGCAGCACTTTATCGCGCAGGAGATGGAAGGCGGCGAATTTCCCGTGATGGACAACGCCGTGCTGGCCATCCTGCAGAACTATATTTGGCCGGGCAATGTCCGGGAACTCCAGAACGTAATCCAGCACAGCTTGACTTTCATGAAAGACAACAAGATCACGAAGGAGACCCTTCCCTCCAAACTGATTGTCTCCTACGAAGAAAACCCGAGCGCCCAGAACGCCGCGCTTACCGGCGAATTCGAAAGGGGAAAATCGCTCAAGGCCTTCTTGCGTGCCAAAGAGAAGGAATACCTCAAGAACGTCATCAACACCATGGGCGGCGACAAGGTCAAGGCCGCACAGGAACTCGACATCAGCCTTGCCACCCTCTATCGGAAACTCCCCGAAGAGAAGAAAGACTAGGCTGGGCACCAACCGAACTCCGGCGAAGCACTCCAAGTTTTTGGGGTGCTTTTTTTAATCCTGCCCAAGCGGGTCTGGAAGGTTTCGTCAAAAGCCAGCCATCACCTCGAACAGGCCTCTCAATACATGACTAATGTTATAATTTATTATATAATAGTTTATTATAATCTATTTATGAGTTGATTGCTCCCTCTCAAAACAATAGCATATGAGAAACATGGAGGATGTTATGTGGAAAACAAGCTCATCTCGGCAATCTCGTTTAATTCATCTCACCGCACTAGTCGTTTGCGTAGGTTGCACGCTGGGTGTGCAGGCTAAAAATCCGATTAAAACCTCTTTCCTTAATGTGTATCCGGCGGCAGACGGCAGCCGACTCACCAGCCTCCAGAGCAATACGGAGCACTGCGGTATCTGCCACTACAACTTTGAAGGCGGCGGAAACAGAAATCCCTACGGCGCGGCGATAGAGGCCAGACGCGCCGCAAACGGAAAAGATTCGGAGGAGGCAATAGATTTCATTCGCTGGTATGATTCCGATGGCGATGGCTCTCCTAACGAGATTGAAATTACCGATAATATGGCCTCCTATGACAATACCCCGACTTTCCCCGGCCTGACGGTCGCCAATGTCGGCGGCGTGAGCCTGGTTGACGTCGAACATATAGAGGATTATTTAACACCTTCTTCCGGGGTAGATGAAACCGATCCCACCGTAACCCTCTACACTCCCGATGGAGGAGAAACCGCCACGGGAAATGCCCCTACAACGATTTCATGGCTAGCCAACGATGCCAATGGTATCGCGGGAATCGATATTTATGTTTCGCTCGATAGCGGAGTAAGCTACACGCCGATCGCCTTAAGCCTTCCCAACACTCCCAATACTTTCACGTGGTACGTATCCAATCGTTCCAGCAGCAATGCAATGATTAAAGTGGAAGCGATCGACAACGCCGGAAACGAAGGGGAAGACGAGAGCGATGCCGTCTTCACCATCGTTAATCCCGGCGGAGGTCTTGTTCCAACCACCCTGCGCGACTTCGACCTTTCCGGAAGCCAGCCGCTCGTCGATTCCGGCCTGCCGCAGGAGCAGCCCTCGAACTGCGCAAACTGCCACGGTGGCTACAGCGAAGAACATGAACCCTATCGGAACTGGATGGGCAGCATGATGGCCCAGGCCGCATTGGATATGATCTTCCTGGCAAATATGACCATCGCCAACCAGGATGCACCCGACTCGGGCGACCTCTGCCTGCGCTGCCACAACTCGCGCGGATGGCTCGACGGCCGCTCCACCCCGACCGATGGGAGCCAAATGACCGACCTTGATATGGCTGGCGTCTCGTGCGACCTCTGCCACCGCATGGTGGATCCCATCTACCAACCCGGCCTTTCCCCGGCCGCCGACGAGGATATTCTTGACGACATCGAAAACGTACCCACGCACCAAGGCAATGGCATGTTCGTGTTCGATCCCAAAGCCCACCGTCGCGGCCCGTTCGCCGATTCTGTAAGCCCGCACATCGATCTAGTTTCGCCTTTCCACCAGGATGCAGCCGTCTGCGGCACCTGCCACGATGTCAGCAATCCGGTGTTTATACGCGATGGAACGAATACCGAATATGTCGCCAACGCCTTCGACACGCCCCCGGAAACGGATTCGCCCTTCGAGCTGATGCCGGTGGAGCGGACCTACAGCGAATGGTTCCACAGCGCGTACAACTCCTCCAACGGGGTGTATGCCCCGCAGTTTGCCGGTAACAAGGATGGTGGAATGGTCGCAAGCTGCCAGGACTGCCATATGCCCGACATCC
>DAOVNC010000420.1 GCA_030630445.1 Kiritimatiellales bacterium
CCGAGGGCATCAAGCCGCGCGAAATCTGGCGGACCTGGTTGCTGGCTTCGTCGGCCAGCTCTGAAATCGGGGATGCGTCGCCGCAGCTTCCGTGCCCGTCCCGCCGCAGGATGTTCGACAGCGACCGGCTGAGCAAGCTCATTCCCGTGAGCGTCTGCCCGAGCGAATCGTGGAGATCCTGTCCGATCCGCCGACGCTCGCGCGCAGTGACTTCCCCGAACTCCTCCATGCGCTGGCGCGGCGACACGTCGCAAATCCCATACAGCGTGCACTTGTCCGTCGCGGAAAACTTATTGATTTCCACTTCCCGCTTGGTACCGTCCAGACAGGCAAAAGCACAACCCAGTATGGATTCGTTGGTATCGGCCGTGCAGGCCTGCAGCACCTCGAAGTCCGAATCATTGAACAGCTCCTGCAGGTTCATTCCAACCAGATCTTCAGATGCATGGCCGAAGGATTCCGGAACACGCGAACTGACCGATTGGATCGCATGCCGGGAGTCCACAAGCACTAGGCACATGCGCTCCTCCGCCAGTGCGCAAACACACGGTTGTTCCGCTGCATCCGGATCTGGAGGCGAGGTTGTCACCTGTACACACGCAAAGCGCCATTTTCCCTTTTTTCGTTCGTAGGGAAGGACATAGATATACTTTCTCCGACCTTCCCCGAAGGAAAGCGCCACCGACAGCGCCGACCGGGTGCGGAAGGCATCGTGCAGAATAGGATTTTCCAAGATGCGGGAGGGGGTTTCCATGAATTGAAATAGATCGTCATCCATTTCATCGGGCCGGCAGGCCCTAAAATGATGGTGGAACCTGAATTTTTCATCCACGACACAGAAAATCAATGCCGACACACCGTCGGGCGGCGATGCCACTATTGTTTCATTATGGGTTATACTGAACAATACATTCTCCTAAAAACAGCCATTTCCAAGCTATCACTCCGCATAATCCAAGCCAGTCTACGTTCGAACCCCATAACCGTCAAGGTTGCCGAAAGCCTTTTGCTGTTCTTTGCACTCCATCAACCATGACCTATCTAAAAATAGTTCCGCCATTTGGCTTTCCATTCTCATAATTGATTATCATTATATTCAGGTATTTAAGAAATAGCAGGAGTTTCACTATGAAGCAATGTATCGCCCCCTACAAATGCCACCTCTTCGTCTGCATCAAATCACGTGGCGGCGAAAAGAAATCCTGCGGCGACGGCGGAACACCCGACCTCAAGGCCGCGATCAAAGCCGAAACCAAGAACCGTGGATGGAAGGGTATTGTTCGTGTGTCCGAATCCGGATGCCTCGGCGTTTGCGCGGCAGGCCCCAACATTATGATCTATCCGCAAAAAATCTGGCTCTCCGAAGTCACCCTCGAAGACGTGCCCAAAATTATCCAAATCCTGGAAGAACTCATGGTCGAATAGTTTCAACCCATGAAAATATTTTCCAGTTTCAGGTTTCAGGCACCAATGCCCATCACTCGTTCCGCAAACCCCGCAAGGCGTCGCCCTTCAGCGATATATGGATGGCGATCGCCATGCACCCAACCCCGCAACCCACAACCGCCATTAGGCAACCCAGCAAAAATCCATACGAAACCTGTGACTTCGTAATGAACAAAGCGGGAACCATCGCCACCGCCGCCGCAAGCAGCCCCACGCCAAAACCCGCCGACAACAAAAGTCCATGCTCCACGAAAAGCAGTTTCCATAACGCCGACGACCGATAGCCCACCGCCCGGAGCAAAGCCATTTCAGAGCGCCGATCCTGCACATTGCGCAAAACCACCACCCCCATCCCCATGCTGCCAACCACCAGCCCCAGCACCCCCAGCACCAGGAACATCGCCAGATAGGTCGACTCCACCGCATAGAACTCCATCAACCGCTCCGTCGACGGCACCACGTCCAGCCCCGCCCTTTCGTATTTTCGTACCACAGGCGGCTCGCCTGCCCCGCCGAAGAGGAACATCCGGTAGCCCTCTTCCGACGGGAACGTTGAAACAAACCGTTCCTCCGCAATCAATATCGTCCCCTGGAAAACCGATAGCCGCATCGGCAGCCTGCCCACCAGCTTAACCTTGAATGGGTTCCCGGCGCCGTCGCGATATTCCAGCACATCGCCCGTCTCCACCCCGGTCTTGGCCTCCAGCCCCCACAGCGCCGTATCCGCATCACCGACCAGTGCGGGAACCATTCCGTCGGGCAGCTCCAGTTTCAGCAACTTCCACAAATCCTCACCCATCAAAAAGGCCTTGCGCTCGGACATTGCATCCGGATCGACGCCCAGCAACCGCGGCGATTGCGCCCGGTTCAGATTCAAGCAGCTCGCGTCATCGCCATCGCGCACCCGCAGCCGCACACCGCCCAGATGATCGCTAATCGGTAGCGTCGATTCCCCGAACCAGGCGAACCCGCCCGTACCCGACCACGGCTCGGCCGCATGCGCCGCAACATCCTCCTTCATCGAAGAAACCGCAAACACCAGAAAACACCCGCAGGCCAGCAATCCGACCACCGTCAAGCTACGCCCCCGCCGCCGCGCCGCATTCCGCAAAGCCAGCGCCCCCATGTGGGGCAGGCTTTTCAGCCTGCCCAACCGCCGCAAAGCCGCCCCGCAAAACAAAATCCCGGAAACAAGCAACAACGCCCCCGCCCCAAAAAACGGCAGCGTCACGCTTTGCACATCGCCCACCAGCACATACACCGCAATTCCAACGGCCCCCAGCGCCGCGCCAACCCCGTACCGCAGGCTTCCAGCCTGCCCCGCCGAAGAGGCTTGCGCCTGCGAGAAATCCGCCATCAGCAACTCGCGCGCCGGATGCTTTGCCTGTCGCCACATCGCAATCGTCATGGCAGCAATCGCGCAGGCAAAGCTGGCCACCGCACCCACCACCACGGTTTCGGGCTTCGCAAAATATTGAATCGCCGAGTTGGCAATCGCCCCTTTCCAATAATTGGAAAGCCCAAGAATCAACAGTCGGGTATAGCCCGTTCCCAGCCAGGCACCCG